>JBDHSE010000458.1:0-2603 GCA_039807955.1 Ideonella sp.
TTCGTGAACAGGAAGTACAGGCTGATGCCCCACGCGATCGTGCACAGCGGCAGGTAGTGGCCCGACAGGCCGAGCGTTACCGCGCCGAGCAGCCAGGCGACGACCGCCGTCAGCGCGAGCCCCGCCACGAGCCCGATCCACGGCGAGCCGCCGGCCCAGGCGAGCCAGCCGGGCAGCGCCGTCGTCGTGCTCAGCCACGCGCTCGTGTAGGCGCCGATGCCGACGAACGCGGCCTGGCCGAAAGACATCAGCCCGGCGACGCCGGTCAGCAGCACGAGACCGAGCGCGACCAGCGCGGACAGCGCGATGTAGCCGAGCAAGGTAAGGTGAAACTCGGGCAGCGCCAGCGGCGCCGCCGCGACGAGCAGCAGGAACGCCGCGACGAGCCAGCGCGGCTTCATTCCTCGTCCTCGCCGCCGCGGCGCGTCGTGAACGAACGCCAGACGAGTACCGGAATGATCACGGTGAAGACGATCACCTCCTTGAACGACGAGGCCCAGAACGACGAGAACGACTCCAGCAGGCCCACGAGCAGCGCGCCGGCCGCCGCGAGCGGATAGCTCGCGAGCCCGCCGACGATCGCGGCGACGAAGCCCTTCAGGCCGATCATGAAGCCGGTGTCGTAGTAAATCGTCGTCAGCGGAACGATCAGCACGCCCGACAGCGCGCCGATCAGCGCGGCGAGCAGGAACGACAGCTTGCCGGCAAGCACCGTCGAGATGCCCATCAGGCGCGCGCCGACGCGATGCATCGCCGTCGCGCGCAGTGCCTTGCCGTAGATCGTGCGCTCGAAGAAGACGTACAGCACGAGGATCAGCACGAGCGACGCGCCGATCACCAGCAGCGCCTGACCGTTCAACGTGATCGTCCCCAGCTCGAAGCGCGCGTCGGTGAACGACGCCACGCGCCGGCCCTCGGCGCCGAAGAACAGCAGCGCGAGCCCGACCAGCACGAAGTGCACCGCGACGGCGACGATCAGCAGCACCAGCACCGAAGCCTGCGCGATCGGCTGGAACGCGAGCCGGTAGATCATCGGCCCGAGCGGCACGACGAGGACGAGCGCGAGCGCGATCTGCGCCGCGAGCGGCAGCGTGCCGGTGTCGAGCAGCAGGACGGCGGCTGCCGCGGCGGCCGGATAGGCGAGGTTCCAGCCGACGACGCTCTTCAACGCGCGCCAGCGCCCGCTGCGCAGCATGATCACCAGGTCGACCAGCGCGACCGCGGCGCCGAAGCCCAGCAGCAGCCACACCGTTCCGGGCGTCTTGCCGGCCTGCAGGCTCGCCAGCGACAGCGCGCCGAGCGCGACGTATTCGCCCTGCGGGATGTAGATCACGCGCGTGACGGCGAAGACGAGCACCAGCGCCAGCGCGAGCAGCGCGTAGATCGCGCCGTTGGTGACGCCGTCTTGCGTCAGCAGCAGGATGATCTGCGCGTTCATGCCGGTCGTTCGAGTTCTGTGATGCCTGTGCGCCTGGGCAGCGCACCTGCCGGCTGCGCGCGAGCATACGCAATCCGGCGCCGGCGGCCAACCGCACTGGATCAATTAAGGGTCATCCAGAAGCCGCCCGTGCGGCATGCGGGCCCGCCGGCGCGAGCCGGCGCTAGGCCGCGGCGTTGACGATCTCGAGGCGGCGGTGCAAGCGCTGCGCGAGCTGCTCGGCCGGCATCGGGCGGCCGATCAGGTAGCCCTGCGCCTGGTCGCAGCCGGCGCGGCGCAGGAAGTCGAGCTGGGCGTCGGTCTCGACGCCTTCGGCGACGACCTGCATCGCGAGGCTGTGCGACAGCGCGATCACCGCCTGCGTGATCGCGGCGTCGTCGCGGTCGGCGGGCAGGCCGCCGACGAACGAGCGGTCGAGCTTGACGGTGTGCGCCGGCAGGCGCTTCAGATACGCGAGCGACGAGTAGCCGGTGCCGAAGTCGTCGATCGAGATGTGCACGCCGAGCGCGTGCAGTTCCTGCAGCGTGAGGTTGGCGCGATCCGGGTCGGACATCAGCACGCTTTCGGTGATCTCGACTTCGAGCGCGTCGGCCGGCAGGCCGCTTTGCGCAAGCGAGTTGCGCACGTCGTCGAGCAGCGATTCGCTGCCGAACTGGCGCGCCGACAGGTTCACCGCGCAGCGCGGCGCGGCAAGGCCCTCGTCCATCCAGGCGCGCACCTGGCGGCAGGCGGCCTGCATGACCCAGATGCCGATCGGCACGATCAGGCCGCTGTCTTCGGCCAGGCCGATGAACTCGCCCGGCGCGAGCAGGCCGCGCGCCGGATGCTGCCAGCGCACGAGCGCCTCGACGCCGCGCAGGCGGCCGGTCGCGAGGTCGATCTTGGGCTGGTAGTGCAGCACCAGTTCGCCGCGCTCGACGGCGTGGCGCAGGTCGGCCTCGAGCGCGAAAAGATGCGCCGTCTGCGCCGCGAGCTCGGCGGTGTAGAAGCGAAACGTGTCCTTGCCCTCGGCCTTGGCCTGGTACATCGCGGCGTCGGCGTTCTTCAGGAGCGTCTCGGCGTCGCCGCCGTCGGCCGGATAGCGCGCGATGCCGCAGCTGCCGGTGATCCACAGCTTGCGCCCGTCGAGCGCGACCGGCTCGCTGACGGCGGCGAGCATCTTGCG
>JBDHSE010000459.1:0-2598 GCA_039807955.1 Ideonella sp.
CGGTCGAGCGCAAAGCTCACGCCGCGCACCGCGTCGGCCGGGCCGCGGCTCGTCATCAGGCGCACGCGCAGGTCGGTCACTTCGAGCAGGGCCATGCGCGAGTGTCGCCCAAAGTGCGGCGCATGCCGCCGGCATGCCAGAGGCAGGCGACGGCAACGATGGCGGATACTGCGGCACGCCCAAGGAGGGAAGCGATGAGACTCGAAGGTTCCTGCCATTGCGGCGCGGTGCGCTTCAGCTTGGAGAGCAGCGGCGCCGCGCCCTACCAGCGCTGCTACTGCTCGATCTGCCGCAAGACCCAGGGCGGCGGCGGCTATGCGATCAACCTCGGCGGCGACGCGAAGAGCCTGCGCGTCACAGGCCGCAAGGCGGTCTCGGTCTATCGCGCCCTGCTGCCCGCCAAGGACGGCCGGCGCCGCCTGCGCAGCCCGGCCGAGCGCCATTTCTGCAGCGTCTGCGGCAGCGCGCTGTGGGCGTTCGACGCGCGCTGGCCCGCGTTGATCCATCCGTTCGCCTCGGCGATCGACACGCCGTTGCCGCTGCCGCCGCAACGTACCCATCTGATGCTCGGCTCGAAGGCCGCTTGGGTCGAACCCGAGATCCGCGCCGGCGACAAGTGCTTCGAAGGGTACCCGGACGAGTCGATCGCCGACTGGCTCACCCGTCACGGCCTGACCGCGCCATAGCCGCGGTCACGGCGCGGCCTGCCGGGTTCCCGCCGCCGCTACGCCGAAGAACACATCGAGCGTCGGAAACCGCGCCTGCGCCTGCACGCAGTTCCACAGGTAGATCGCCAAGCCCGGGTCGCCGGTCCACAGCGAATAGCGCAGTTGCCCGTAGCGCGCGGCGTCGGCCTCGAACTGGGCGATGGCGTGCATCGCGAAGGCGCGGGCACGGTCGAGCCACAGCGGGTCGCCGGTTCGCCGGTGGAGCTTCAGGAAGGCGTAGCCGTTGCCGCCGGTGCCGTGGCACAGGTTCGATCCCTTCGCGAGCGGCCCGGCGGACCACGTTGCGCGGCCGGCGGCGAGCAGCAGGGCGTCGAGTTCGGTATCCGGCCAGTCGGCGAGGCAGACAACGAAGCCCGGCGCGCCGTGGCAGAACTGCATCAGCTTCTTGCGTTCGAACGGAATGTCGAGCATCGGCCGCCAGCTCGCCTGATCGCCCTCCCAGGTCGCGGTGCGGGTGACGGTCTCGGCGATGCAGCGCCGCCAGCCGTCCCAGGCATCGGCCGGCAACAGATGGCAGCCGCGGATCAGCGGGCCGGCGGTCGCGACGAAGCCGTGCACCGCGTCGAGGTAGGTGCTGCGCGCGCCGTAGAGGTCCTGCGTCCAGAACCGGCAGCGATGCTCGCCCGACGATTCGAGCTGCGACCACAGCATCGCCGCCGTGCGCCGGAACAGTTCGGCCCAGCGCGCATCGCCGTCGCGTTCGTGCAGGAAGAGGGCGGCGAGCAACGTGCCGGGTGCGCCCCACATCAGCTCGCGCGCGGGATGGTCGAGGTTGCCTTCGATCAGCGCCGCGAGGCGATCGGCGCGTTCGGCGGTCGGGTGCCGGCCGTAGGCCATCAGCAGGATCGGCGTGTCGCCCTTCAGGTACGAAGCGTAGTCGCGGCGGCCGGCGGCAGCGAGCCATTCGCGGTTGCGCGCGAGCAGGGTATCGAGATCGGCGAGCGGATCGCACTCGAGCGCGGCGGCGCCGACCGCCTGCAGGTACTCCAGCGCCCACATCACGCCCGCTGCGCCGTGGTACAGCGGCGTCGCGATCGCCGAGGCATCGTCGCCCGGTTCGAGATCGCGCGGATGCGCCGGCCAGTAGCGCTCGGGCGAGAAACGCGCCTCGGTGTCGGCGGCGATGCGGGCGATCGTCTCGCGCGCGCGGGTTTCGTCCCAGGCGATGGATTGCAGGGCTTCGTGGCGGCCGGGGTCGTGCAGCATTGCGCCCTGCGGTGCGGCAACCCGCGCTAAGACTTGCCCGCGAACGGCAGCGGCTTCAGCGAGCGCAGGTAGGCGACGAGCGCGGCCATGTCGGCGTCGTCGATGTTCTTGTAGAACCAGAACCCCATCGGCGGCCGCAGCGGCTGGCCGTTGCGGTCGACGCCGGTGCGGATCGTGTGCGCGATCTCGGCGTCGGTCCAGTCCTTCAGCCCGCCCTGGCCGGGCGTCAGGTTGCGCGAGATGGTCACGCCCCACGGGCCGGGGATGGCCTGCCCGCCGGCGCCCCACTGGCTGCGGATCAGCATGCCGTTCGCGTCGCGCGGCGTGTGGCACTCCATGCAGTGGCCGATGGTGGCGAGGTATTCGCCGTAGCGCACGGTGTCGGCCTGCGGCGGCGCCGTCACGCTCGCCACCGGCGGGCCGTAGGCCGGCGGCAGCGGGATGCGGTAGACCGACTTCGGCACTTCGTGTGTCACCGCGGGTTGCGCACGCAGCCAGGCGATGATCGCCGCGAGGTCGGAATCGGCCATCTGGCGATAGAACCCGATCGGCATCGGCGGGCCGATCAGCCTGCCGTCGGGGCGGATGCCTTCGCGGATCGCCTTCGCGAGCTGGGCGTCGGTCCAGCCGCCGATGCCGGTCGCGACATCCGGCGTGATGTTCG
>JBDHSE010000460.1:0-2597 GCA_039807955.1 Ideonella sp.
ACGCGCAGCGCAATGGACCACTGACATGATCTCGAGACGCAGGGTGCAGCGATGAAGCGGATCCTCGTGCTGGGCGGCGGCTTCGCCGGCCTGTGGAGCGCGGTCGGCGCCGCGCGCAAGCTCGATGAACTCGGCGTCGGGCCGGGCGAGGTCGCGGTGACCCTGGTGAACCGCGACGCCTGGCACTGCATCCGGGTGCGCAACTACGAGGCCGATCTGCGCGACGTGCGGCTGCCGCTCGACGACGTGCTCGGCCCGATCGGCGTCGCCCGCGTCGAGGCCGAGGTGACGGCGATCGACCTCGCGCAGCGCCAGGTCAGCGTGCAAGGCGCGTCAGGGCCGCGCAAGCTCGCCTACGACCGCCTCGTTTTCGCGCTCGGCAGCCGCCTCGTGCGCCCCGAGTTGCCGGGCCTCGCCGAGCACGCCTTCGACGTCGACACCTGGGCCGGCGGCCAGCGACTCAACGACCACGTCGCCGCGCTGGCGTCGCGCGCCGCTACGGTGGGGCAGTACACGGCGCTCGTCGTCGGCTCCGGGCTGACCGGCGTCGAGGCGGCGACCGAACTCGCCGCCAAGCTGCGCGCCGCGATCGGAGATGCCGGTGCGAGCGCGCAGCCGCGCGTGATCCTCGCCGATCACGGCGAACACATCGGCTCCAACATGGGCGCGCAGGCGGTCGCGGTGATCGCCGAAGCGCTCGCGAATCTCGGCATCGAGACGCGCACCGGCGTCGCCGTCGCCGCGATCGACGCCGATGGTGCAACACTGGCGAGCGGCGAGCGGATCGACGCCGCCACCGTCGTCTGGTGCGGCGGCATGCGCGCCAATCCGCTGACGGCGGCGTTTCCTGTCGCGCACGATCGCTTCGGCCGCATCCCGGTCGACGCGCATCTGAAGGTGAAGCGCGTCGAAGGCGTGTTCGCCGCCGGCGACGTTTCCTCTGCGCTGCTCGACGACCGCCACGTCTCGGTGATGTCGTGCCAGCACGGCCGGCCGATGGGGCGCTTCGCCGGCCACAACGTCGTCTGCGACGTGCTCGGCCTGCCGATGCTGCCGCTGCGGATCGACTGGTACACGACGATCCTCGACCTCGGCGCGTGGGGCGCGGTCTACACCGAGGGCTGGGATCGCCGCGTTGTCACGACCGGCGCCGCGGCGAAGAAGACCAAGCGCCTCATCAACCGCGAGCGCATCTACCCGCCGCGCAGCCGCGACCGGCGCCGCATCCTCGATGCCGCCGCACCGGTGGTGCAGGAGCCGCCGCCGCAGTTCGCGACATCGTGAAGCATGGCTTGCCGCGCGCCGCGGCCGGTGACGCTCGGATGACGCCGGCGCGACAATCCCGCCCGGCCGCAGCACGGTCGCGAAGCCGTCATCGCGGCAGCGGTCGTCGCACGCGCCCGGGCGCCGGCCGGGACTCGTGCCTGCGCCGCCGAGTCAGCGCGCCATCACGCCGATGACGAGCGCGTTGACGAGATCGATGAAGAAGCCGCAGACCAACGGCACGACGATGAAGGCGCGCGGTGCGGCGCCATGTTCGCGCGTGACGGCCGTCATGTTGGCGATGGCGGTCGCGGTCGAGCCGAGCGAGATGCCGCCGAAGCCGGCGGCGACCACTGCGGCCTCGTAGTCGCGGCCCATGAAGGCGTACACCACGACGAGCGAGAAGACGATCGCCATCACGATCTGCAGTGACACCGCGGTCAGCACGAACACCGCCACGCCCTGCATCTGCCACAACTGCAGGCCCATCAGCGCCATCGTCAGGAAGATGCCGAGGCACAGGTCGGAGATCAGCGCGACGCCGGCGCGCATTCGCTGCCAGTGCCACAGCTGGCCCTTCTGCCTGCGCAACTGCGCGCTCACGTTGCGCAAGACGATGCCCGCGATCAAGGTGCCGACGAAATCGGGCATGCGCAGGCCGGTCAGCGCGATCGCGCTGCTGACGCCGCGGCCGAGAATGAGCGCCACGTTGAGCCACAGCAGCGCGAGCAGCACGCTGTTGTAGTCGAGCCGGGCGCTGTCCTCGTCGGCGTAGCGCACGCCGACTTCGAGTTCTTCCCCGCCGGGCGCCTCGAGGCTGTGGCGCCGTATCAGGTAGGCGGCGATCGGCCCGCCGATCGCACAGGCGGCGATCAGGCCCGCCATATTGCTTGCGAGGCCGATGGTCTCGGCATTCGTGATGCCCAGTTCGACGAAGTGCGGCACCCACGCCAGCGTCGTCCCCACGCCGCCGGTGAGGGAGATCGACCCGGTCAGCAGGCCGGCCCGGCGGTCGAGCCCGAAGCCGCTCGCCACGGCCATGCCCAGCAGGTTTTGCAGCAGGATGAAGCCGCCCGCGAGGACCGTCAGGACGACGAGCGGGATGCCGCCGCGGCGCAGCGTGCGCACGTCGGAGCCGAGGCCGATCGCGGCGAAGAAGTACAGCAGCAGGATGTCGCGCACGCCGAGCTCGAAGTCGATCTTCAGGCCGCTCGCCAGGTACACCGCGCTGACGACGGCGATGCAGACGACCCCGCCCAGCACCGGCTCCGGGATGCTGTAGCGGCGCAGCATCTCGAAGCGGCGCGTGAACGCCTTGCCGACGAACAGCAGCA
>JBDHSE010000461.1:0-2587 GCA_039807955.1 Ideonella sp.
GAGGAAGCCGGCGACGGCGACATGGCGGCGCTGCTGATCGAGGAGCACGAGACGATCCGCGAGGTCGCCGCCGAACTGCTGCCGCTCGCGCGCGCCGCGGCCGACGGCACGATAGACAACGAAGGCTGGAGCGCGCTGCGGCGCAACGCGCTCGAGATGGTCGAGCGCCAGGTCGCGCACATCCAGAAGGAAACCGTCGCGCTGCTGCCGCTGCTCGACGACCTGCTCGACGACGACGCCGACCGCGACCTCGCGTTCGCCTACGCCGAACTCTGACCGCACCGGCGCCGCGACCGGCGGTGCGAGGACCGAAGCAACCGACAAGGAGACGCCTGCCATGTCCGAGACCCTCGCCCCGAGCCTGACGATCCGCGCGCTCGCGCGCAGCGACCTCGACGCCGTCGTCGCGATCGACGCCGCGATCGAGGGCCGGCCGCGCCGCGCCTACATCGAGCGCCGGCTCGCCGCCGCGCTGCGCGAGCCGAAGCTGCACGCGCAACTGGCCGCCTGCAGCGAAGACGGGCTCGACGGCTACATCCTCGCTCGCGTCCTCGAAGGCGAGTTCGGCCGCAGCGAGCCGGGCCTGCGCCTCGAGATGGTCGCGGTGCGAGCCGACGCGCGCGGCCGCGGCGCCGGCCGGCGCCTGTTCGACGCCCTCGTGCAATGGGCCGCTCGCCACGGCGTCGGCGACCTGCGCACCGGCGCGAGCTGGCGCGACGCCGGCATGCTGCGCTGGCTCGACGCGATGGGGTTCGACCTCGCGCCCAACCTCGTCCTCGGCCGCGCCGTCGGCAACGCCGCCGAGACCAGCGAGGACGACGACGCGGTCACGCTGCCCGAAGGCCGCGGGCCGGGCAACGAGATCGACTTCGGCGCGCACGAGGCGAACGACTTCGAGCGCATCGGCCGCGACCGCGCCGACGTGCGTGCGATGACGCCGGATGACCTGCGCGAGATCGTTCGGATCGACCGCGGCATCACCGGCCGCGACCGCAGCGCCTACATCGGCGCCCGGCTCGGCGAGGCGATGGACGACTCGACGATCCGCGTCTCGCTCGCGGCGAAGATCGACGGCGCGATCGTCGGCTTTCTGATGGCGCGCGCCGACCTCGGCGACTTCGGCCGCCTGGAGCCGGTGGCGGTGATCGACACCCTCGGCGTCGATCCCGGCTACGGCGGGCGCGGCGTCGGCCGCGCGCTCGTCGAGCAGCTCTTCGCGAACCTGCGTGCGCTGCACATCGAGCGCGCCGAGACGGTCGTCGATGCGACCGACGCCCGGCTGCTCGGCTTTTTCTACAGCGCCGGCTTCGCGCCGTCGCAGCGGCTGGCCTTCGTGCACCGCCTCGGCCGGTCCGCATAGCTGCGCGGACCATCCCCGCCATGAGCCATCCGGCGTTGGACGACGAAACGGTGCGCGACGCGCTGCGCAGCGTCGACGACCCCGAGGCGGGGATGAACATCGTCGACCTCGGGCTGATCTACGAGGTCTGTGTCGCGCCCGCCAAGGTGTCGGTCGCGATGACGATGACGACGCAGGCCTGTCCGATGACGGAGATGATCATGGAGCAGGCGCGGGCGGCGATAGCCACCGTCGTTCCGCCAGGCACCGAGATCGACCTCGAGCTCGTCTGGGACCCGCCGTGGACGCCGGACAAGATGAGCGGCATGGCGCGCGAATTCTTCGGCTGGAAGCCCTGATGACACAGGGCGCGCGCACGGGCGGCCTGCCGCCGCCGTGGCGCGTGCCGCTCCTGATCCTCGGCTTCATCGGCCTCTTCGCCGGCGTCGGCGCCGGGCTCGCGCGGCTGGCGTGGCCTATGCCGCTGGCCGTCGCGTCGGCCGCGCCGCTGCACGGCATCCTGATGGTCAGCGGCTTCTTCGGCGTCGTCATCTCGCTCGAGCGCGCGGTCGCGATCGGCCGGCTGTGGGCGTACGCCGGCCCGCTTGCCGCAGGGCTCGCGACGCTTGCCGCGCTGCGCGACGAGGTCGACGCCGCAGCCGTGCTGTACGTCGCGGCGAGTGTGGTGCTCTTCATCGGCTCGGCCGACATCGTGCGCCGCCAGCGCGAGCTCTTCACGCTCGCGATCGCGGCCGGTGCCGGCGCGTGGCTCGTCGGCAACCTGCTGTGGGCGTTCGGCGCCGCGATGCCGGCCGTCGCGCCGTGGTGGCTCGCGTTCCTGATCGTGACGATCGCCGGCGAGCGCCTCGAGCTGTCGCGCTTCATGCCGCCGTCGAGCGCGGCGCAGCGCCTCTTCGCTGCCGTGCTCGCCGTCATGCTCGCCGGGCTGCTCGCCGGACTGGTCGCTTCGGGCGCGGCCTGGGGCGCGCAGCTCTTCGGCGCGTCGCTCGTCGCGCTCGCGGCGTGGCTCTTCAGGCACGACATCGCGCGCCGCACGGTGCGCCAGAAGGGCCTGACGCGCTTCATCGCGGTGTGCCTGCTGTCGGGCTACGTCTGGCTCGCGATCGGCGGCGCGACGATGCTCTTCGCCGGCGGGTTGCAGCAGGGCAGTGCGTCGTACGACGCGGCGCTGCATGCGCTCACGCTCGGCTTCGTGTTCGCGATGGTCTTCGGCCACGCGCCGATCAT
>JBDHSE010000462.1:0-2583 GCA_039807955.1 Ideonella sp.
CTTCACGACGGCCTGGCGCAGCGTCGGCGAGCGCGGCGCTGCCGAAGCCGAGGGCTGTGTGGCACGCGTCGTCGAGTTCGTCTCGCCAGACCACACGAGCAAGAACAAGATAATCCCTGGCATGAAGCTCGCCGCGCCGCTGGCGGGCGATCGGCGCGCCGGTCTGCGACGCTGGATCGCCGAGATCGACTCGCTTTTCGGCGTGCGGCGAGGCGTGACCGCCGGCAGTGAGAGGTTCGGACACGGGAGCAAGGCAATGGCGTTCGGAAACGACATGCGGGCACTGTCGGCGCGCAACTATCGCAACGGCTTGCGCGGCATCGCCGCGCTGTGGTGCGCCGTGCTGCTCTGCGCGGCGCCGCCGCTGGCTGCCCAGCCGACAGGGCTCGAGGATCTGGTGAACCGGAGCCTGGATGCCGCACAGCGCGACCTGCTGCGGCGCGGGTACGTGCTCGCGCAATCCGAAAGCCGGGGCAACGAAACCTGGACCTACTGGTGGCGTGGGGCGGATTCGCGTTGCGTGCGTGTGTCGGCGCGGGACAACCGCATCACCGGCCAAGGCTTCGTCGACCCGCGCGAGTGGTGCGGCCAGCCGGCGCCGAACCCGGCCGGCCCGTCGACCGGCGCCGAGGATCTGGTCCACCAGGGGCAAGACGCCGTCGCACGCGAGATGCCGCGGCGCGGCTACACGCTGGCGCGCACCGACAGCAGGGGCGACGAAACCTGGACCTACTGGTGGCGGGCGCAGGATGGGCGCTGCGTGCGAGTGTCCAGCGACGGCGGCTGCGTCACCGGTCAAGGCCTCACCCACGGCGCCGACTGCAATCCGAACGATCAAGCTCCGCCGGTGCCTCCCGCGCCCAGCGGCGCCGAATACGAACGCGGCTATCACGACGGGTTCAACAACGCGCCCTATCGGAACCCCAACAACGGCCAGGGCTACGCGGACGGTTATGCCAGCGGCGCTCGAACGCGCACCGAGGGTGCGGGCGGCGTCCACGGGCAGCCGGTTGTGCCCGGAACCACCGCTGTGAACGACCTCGTCGGCACACGCGTCGACGCGGCGGAAAGCGGCCTGCGATCGCGCGGCTTTCGCAACGCGGGCGGCTATCAGTCCAACGACCACGACTTCTCGTTCTGGTGGAACGCGAGCACGCGCCAGTGCGTGAATGTCGAAGTCTTCGCCGGGCGCGTGCTGGCGATTCAGTCGGCGACCGAGAGCTTTTGCCGGCCGTAGCCTGACGAGCGCCGTCGCCCAGGAGGCGAGCGCGATCGTGGCGCCGGAAGTCAACGAGCACTTGCTTCCAAGGCGGACTCGGTGCGATCAGCTGCCGGATCCAGGCTCAGTGAGCCGCTTTTTGATAGGCGCAGCCGAGCGCGGCTGCAACTCGCTGCAGCTTCATGTCGCGCGTCCAGAGCTTCGCACCCTGCGTCAACGCCACCGACGCCAGCAGGTGGACATCGACATAGCCGATCCCTCTGCCGTGGAGAGCATGTCGCTCGATGAATCGCAGGACCTCGTCGCTGTCAGCCACGACGGCGGCCGGAAGATCCTGCAGAAGCTCGAGGATCGCGTTGCGATCGCGCAAGCTTCCGCAAGCGATCTCGCCAACCACGAAAGGATGCATCACGACGGACGATCGTTCGAGCAGTTCGACAAGCCCTGCGTCGCCGCGGCGAAAGTGATCGACCCAGACGGACGTATCGACCAGGATCAAGCCGCCTTCTCCGTGCGCCGGCGCGGCGCGGCCTTCAATGCGGGCTGCGTGCCGCCCAGCCGGGCCAGGCGCTTCGCGCTCTCCCTTTCGATGAGTGCCTTCAAGCCCTCGCTCAGGATGGCGGTCCGATCCATCGGGCCAGCCAGCCGGGTGGCCTTGGCCAGCAACTCGTCATCGATGTTGACCGTCGTTCGCATCTGTTCGCCTCCATCGGTTGGCACGGAATCTAGCATCATCTGATGTATGACGACCAGCTCGACGCCGGCCTCGGCCAGCCAGGCAGCCAGCGCCCGGCAGTCGCGCCGAAAGCCCCCGAACTGACGCACTGCGTGCTCGATCGAGCCCTCGGGCTGCTCGATGAGCAGCGTCGCCACTTGCAGCATGCGGTGCACGTCGATACCGGCCACGCGCCGGTGCAGCGGTTGCAGTCCTTCCATCGTGATGCTCCTCGAAGTACAGTGCTAAGCGGCACGCGGGGCATCGATGGGCTGGAAGACTCCTCGGGCCGAGAAAGGCCCGGGCCTCTTTACCGTTCGTGCTGCAACGCCAAGCGCTGCGCGACAGTCGGGGGTGCGAGCCAGCCCGGTTGCGATCCGGTTAGACGCCGGGGTCGGGCCGTCAAACGTATTGCGACCTTCGCCCCGCGTGCCACTGCGTATCTTCGCGCGCCGCCGGGGCTTTCATGCTCGGGGGCGAGCTGGGCCGATCATGATGGTCAGCGAGGGCCCCATTCTTCGCAAAAGAACGCACGCACTTTGACCCACGCCAAGCGACGGCGGATCGCGCGTGCGGATCGCGCGCTGAGGGTTTCTATCATCGTTGGCATAATCGCCAACAATGAAGGCGGCGCTGCTGCTTCGTCAAA
>JBDHSE010000463.1:0-2580 GCA_039807955.1 Ideonella sp.
GCGCGGCACTGTGCAGTTCGGCGAGGAAGAACACCGGCCGATCGCTCGCCGCGAGGCCGGCGCCGTAGACGAGCCCCGCCGGCAGCAGGTGCCGGTTGAGCGCCGCGGCGTCGAACGGATCGACGGCTTCACCGCCGCCGGGGCAGGGCAGCGCGACGAACGGCGCGTCCTCGAGCGACGACCACAGCGACTCGCGCGCGGCGATCCAGGCGCCGATCTCGTCGCGCGCGAGCGCCGCGTCCAGGCGCGCGCCGCGCTCCCAGCGGAAGTACTCGCGCATCTGCAGCAGGTAGATGCACAGCGTCGTGTCGGCGCCGCATCTCGCGTCGGCGATGTCGCAGTTGGTCTGCACCGCCCGGGCGAGGCGGGTGCGTTCGGCGGCGTTCACCGCCCGGCGCGCCGGCGCGGCGTCCAGGCCGCGATCGCCGCGACGAGCGGCTCCCACGGCAGCTCGACGAAGCTCGCATGCCGTTCGTGCAGGCGCGCGACGAGGCGGTGCACGTCGCGGTCGGCGGCGCCGACGCTGTCGCGCAGCGCGGCCAGGCCCCCGCACTGCAGCCGCATCGCCTGCTGGTGCAGCAGCGGCCGGTTCGCCGCCGGCAGGCGCAGCGCGAAGCGCGAGCGCTCACGCAGCAGTGCGGCGAGCGTCACGCAGTTCATGCGCGCGACAGGTGACGTGCATTCGAAGCCTTCCATCTCGCCCCGGATGCCGCGCGTCGCCAGCTCGCAGTTCGCGGCGCGCGACAGCAGCGCCTTCGAGAACACGCAGGCATTGGCGCCGCCGCTTGCGCAGCACGAACTGGACGGTGCATCGTTCACGGTGCTTCGGTCATCGGGAAGGGTTGCGGCGCGAGCCTGCCGGCAATGCGCTGCTAGTCATCATCCCCTTCGCGCGGCTTCTCGCGCACCTGGCTCAACAAGTCCTCGGCGGCAAGCTGGTGTTCGCCGAACATCACCTTGATCAGGCGCCTGCGATCGCCGCTGTCCTGCGCGCGCTGCGCCTTGGCGAAGGCGGATGCGTCCTTGAAGGCGTCGAACTCGGCGAGCTTCTCGAGCTGCGCCATCGGCTTGACGTTGAAGACGTAGTAGGGCATGGCGCTCCCCGCGTGCGAATCTCAGATGTAGAACTTGCTCGCCTTGCGCCGGCCCGGCACCGCCTTCTGGATGACGACGCCGTGCACGCTCGACAGGTCGGCGAGCGCGATCTCGCGCCGCTCGGCGAACGCCGGGTTCGTCACGCGCAGCGCCCAGCCGTCGCCGGCGCGGCGCAGCTGGCGCAGCATCCATTCGCCGCCGTGGCGGGCGAGGACGAACGAGCCGTCCTTCAACAGGCCGTCGGGCTCGACGATGATGATCTCGCCGTCGACGAACTCGGGCGCCATGTCGTTGCCGATCACCTGCAGCGCGAACGACTCGCCGCCGCTGCAGAAGTTGTCGCCGGCCGCGCTCATGCGATCGTCTCGCAGCGCAGCTGCGCCTGCGGCACGCCGGCCGCGGCCAGCTCGGCGCACAGCGTGTCGGCGAACGCGCCGGGGCCGGCGATGTAGAACGCGCAGTCGATGTCGAACAGGTCGGCGCGCATCGCGGCGGCCATCTCGCGGGCGCCGCGCGCGGCGTCGGTGCCGGTCGAGAGCGTGACCTCGAAGTTGTCGAACGCCTCTGACCAGGCGCGGCACTGGTTGGCGAGGAAGTGGCCGGCGGGCCGCGTCGCGAGCCAGAAGAGCGCGATCGACGGCGCCTCGTCGAGCGACAGCGCATGCTCGATCAGGCTGTTGACCGGCGCAAAGCCGGTGTCGCAGGCGGCGAATACGAGCGGCCGCGGTGCCTCGCCGAGGACGAACTCGCCGCTCGGGCCCCACAGCGTGACGGGCGTTCCCGGCTTCAAGCCGGCGCCGAAGAGGCGCGCGGCGATAGGGTCGGCGGCGTCGCGAGCGATAAAGAAGTGCAGGTTGCGATCGTCGCAGGGGCAGCTCGCGATCGGATGATCGGCGCGCACGTTCTCGCCCTCGGCGAGGCCGAGCGTGACCGACTGGCCGGCGAGGAAGCGCAACCGGTGGCTGCGCGGCGTCTGCAGGTGCAGCCGCATCGTGTCGGGCGCCAGCAGCGTCGCCGCGCGCACCGTCGCGACGATCGTCTGCGGCGCGATGTCGGCCGGGCCGGCGGCCTCGAGCGTCTCGAGCGTCAGCTCGCTGCTCGCCGCGGTGTGCGCGCACGACAGCACGTAGCCCTGCGCCTTCTCGGACTGCGACAGCGGATAGTCCGTTGGCATCGTGCGCGCGACCTGGCCGGCGATCACGCGCACCTTGCACATGCCGCAGGTGCCGTTGCCGCAGCCGTAGTTGAGCTTGACGCCGGCGCGCAGCGCCGATTCGAGCAGCGTCAGGTGGCCCTCGACCACGAACCGGTGGCCGCTCGGGCGCAGCAGCACCTGCGCCGACATCACTTTCAACACGTCGTCCATCGCGTCCAGCACATCGACCGGTTCAGTGGCCAGCGCCCGCGCCAGCCCGTCGCTCAGCTGGCGTTCGAGTTCGAGCAGCCGGGGGTCTTCGGCATCGTCCTGCGCGCGCAGCGCGCGCA
>JBDHSE010000464.1:0-2574 GCA_039807955.1 Ideonella sp.
GCCTCCTGCATCCGCATCGCGATGCGCCGGCGCAGGCCGATGACGGGAATCACTTCTTCGTCGGTGCGCGCGGCACCTGGGCTGGGGGCGGCCGACGCAGCGCGCCCGGCGCCGTGCGCCGCGACATGGGCGTCAAGGTCGGCCTGCATGATGCGGCCCGCCGTGCCCGAGGCGGCGATCTCGGCGAGCGAAATGCCAAGCTCCCACGCGCGGCGCCGCACCGACGGCGAAGCGATCGGCCGTTCTCCGGCTGCCGCCGCGCGTCTGGCCGCAGGTGCCGGGGCGGCAGGCGTGCCTGCCGCTGTCGGCTTCGGCGCAGGTGCCGGTGCCGGCACTGGCGCAGCGGCGGGCGCCGCAACGGGTGCGGGCGGCGCGACAGGTGCGGCGACCGGCGAGGCAGCCGCTGCGACCGGTGCGGCAACGGATGCCGCGACGGGTGCTGCGGCAGGTACTGCGGCAGATGCCGCAGCAGGCGGCGCAGTCGCCGCCGCGCCGCCGCCGTCCGCGCGCTCGATGCGGATCAGCTCGGCGCCGACCGCGAGCACCTGGCCGACCTCGCCGCCGAGCGCGAGGACGCGGCCGGCGACGGCGGACGGGATCTCGATCGTCGCCTTGTCGGTCAGCACGTCGGCCAGCGGCTGGTCCTCGTGCACCTCGTCGCCGACCTTGACGTGCCAGGCGACGAGTTCGACTTCGGCGATGCCTTCGCCGAGGTCGGGAACCTTGATCGTGTGTGCGCCCATCATGCCTCCATCACGCGTTCGAAGGCCGCCGCGATGCGCGCCGGGCTCGGGAAGTACGACCATTCCAGCGCGTGCGGATACGGCGTGTCCCAGCCCGTCACGCGCTCGATCGGCGCCTCGAGGTGATAGAAGCAGTGCTCCTGGACGAGGGCGACGAGTTCGGCGCCGAAGCCGCTCGTGCGCGTCGCCTCGTGGACGACGACGCAGCGCCCGGTCTTCTTCACCGACGCGACGATCGTCGGCAGGTCGAGCGGCCAGATGCTGCGCAGGTCGATGATCTCGGCGTCGATGCCGGTCTCCTTGGCCGCCGCCTCGGCGACGAAGACCATCGTGCCGTAGGCGAGCACCGTCAGGCTCGCGCCCGGCCGCACGATCGCGGCCGATTCGAGCGGTACCGTGTAGTGGCCGTCGGGCACCTCGCTTTTCGGGTGCTGCGACCACGGCACCGTCGGCCGGTCGTGGTGGCCGTCGAATGGGCCGTTGTACAGGCGCTTGGGCTCGAGGAAGATGACCGGGTCGTCGCACTCGATCGATGCGATCAGCAGCCCCTTGGCGTCGTACGGGTTCGAAGGCATCACGGTGCGGATGCCGCAGACGTGGGTGAACAGCGCCTCGGGGCTCTGGCTGTGTGTCTGGCCGCCGAAGATGCCGCCGCCGCACGGCATGCGGATCGTGATCGGCGCCGTGAAGTCGCACGCCGAGCGGTAGCGCATCCGCGCCGCCTCGGAGACGATCTGGTCCGACGCCGGGTAGAAGTAGTCGGCGAACTGGACTTCGACGACCGGTCGCAGCCCGTAGCCGGCCATGCCGATCGCGGTGCCGACGATGCCGCCTTCGGAGATCGGCGCATCGAACACCCGCGAGCGGCCGTACTTCGCCTGCAGGCCCTCGGTGCAGCGGAACACGCCGCCGAAGTAGCCGACGTCCTGGCCGTAGACGACGACGTTGGCGTCGCGCCCGAGCATCACGTCCATCGCCGAGCGCAGGGCCTGGATCATGGTCATCGATGCCATTTCAGTTGCTCCGACGCGTTGCGCGCGTTTCACGAACCATGAAACGGTGTGCTGGGTGACGCATGGCGGCGAAGGCGGGAGTGCGGCAGGGCCATCGACCCTCACCCCGGCCCTCTCCCGCAGGCGGGAGAGGGAGGGATCCAACTCCCTCTCCCCGCGGGGAGAGGGCAGGGGTGAGGGGGTGGTGCCACACCGACCCACGCCGAACGAGCGGTTTGATCTGTGGCTTCACATCAGGCTCCCGGCTTGTGACTCGCGTTCTGCGCGAAGGCGCGCGCCTCGCGCAACTGCTCGTGCAGGTGCGGCGGCATGTCCTTGTAGACGTCCTCGAACATCGACTCGAGCGGCGGCGTGTGGCCGTCGATCAGCGCGCCGCCGAAGCTCTCGGCCTGCTTGAGCGCGGCGTTCACCTCGGCCTCGCACTCCTTGCGCACCTCGTCGTGCTGGACTTCGGACCAGGCGCCGATGCCGACCAGGTGCTGCTTCAGGCGCGCGATCGGGTCGCCGAGCGGGAAGCGCTTGGCGTCGTCGGCCGGGCGGTAGCGCGACGGATCGTCGGACGTCGAGTGCGCGCCGGCGCGGTACGTGAGCCATTCGATCAGCGTCGCGCCGAGGTTGGCGCGCGCGCGCTCGGCCGCCCAGCGCGACGCCGCGAGCACGGCGAGGAAGTCGTTGCCGTCGACGCGCAGCGAGACGATGCCGTTGCCGGCGCCCATCGCGGCAAACGTCGTCGCCTCGCCGCCGGCGATCGCCTGGAAGGTCGAGATCGCCCACTGGTTGTTGACGACGTTGAGGATCACCGGCGCGCGGTAGACGTG
>JBDHSE010000465.1:0-2571 GCA_039807955.1 Ideonella sp.
TCTCCTCGCGCTGGTTGGCGTGCATCTGCAGGATGCGGCCGATGCGCTCCTTCTTGCCGCGGATCGGGTTGTAGACCGAGTCGCCCGACTTGAGCACGCCCGAATAGACGCGCACGAAGGTGAGCTGGCCGACGTAGGGGTCGGTCATCAGCTTGAAGGCGAGGGCGGCGAACTTTTCGTCGTCGTCGGCCTTGCGCACGACTTCGTTGTCGTCGTCGTCGTGGCCCGGCACCGGCGGCACGTCGATCGGCGACGGCAGGAACTCGACGACGGCGTCGAGCATGCGCTGAACGCCCTTGTTCTTGAACGCGGTGCCGCACAGCATCGGCTGGATCTCGGCCGCGATCGTGCGCGCGCGGATGCCCTGCTTGATCTCCGCCTCGGTCAGTTCGCCCGATTCGAGATACTTGTTCATCAGTTCCTCACTCGACTCGGCGGCGGCCTCGACCATGTTCTCGTGCCACTTCTTCGCGTCATCGAGCATCTCGGCCGGAATGTCGCGATAGTCGAACTTCATGCCCTGCGAGGCATCGTCCCAGATGATCGCCTTCATCTTGATGAGGTCGATGACGCCGGTGAACTTCTCCTCGGCGCCGATCGGCAGCACGATCGGCACCGGGTTGCCCTTCAGGCGCGTCTTCATCTGGTCGTAGACCTTCATGAAGTTGGCGCCGGTGCGGTCCATCTTGTTGACGAACGCGAGCCGCGGCACCTTGTGCTTGTTGGCCTGGCGCCAGACGGTCTCGGACTGCGGCTGCACGCCGCCGACCGCGCAATACACCATGCACGCGCCGTCGAGCACGCGCATGCTGCGCTCGACCTCGATCGTGAAGTCGACGTGGCCCGGGGTGTCGATGATGTTGATGCGATGCTCGGGGAAGGAAAGGTCCATGCCCTTCCAGAAGCAGGTCACGGCCGACGAGGTGATCGTGATGCCGCGCTCCTGCTCCTGCTCCATCCAGTCGGTCGTCGCCGCGCCGTCGTGCACCTCGCCGAGCTTGTGGTTCACCCCGGTGTAGTAGAGGATGCGCTCGGTGGTCGTCGTCTTGCCGGCGTCGATGTGCGCCGAGATACCGATGTTGCGGTAGCGCTCGATGGGGGTCTTGCGGGACATGATGTCACTCCAGATACGAACCACTGCCCGGATCGGTCTCGTGGACCGACCGGGACAGGGCACAAACAATACTCAGAAGCGGAAGTGCGAGAACGCCTTGTTGGCCTCCGCCATGCGGTGCACTTCGTCGCGCTTCTTCATCGCGCCGCCGCGGCCCTCGACGGCTTCGAGCAGCTCGTTGGCCAGGCGCAGCGCCATCGACTTCTCGCCGCGCTTGCGGGCCGACTCCTTGAGCCAGCGCATCGCGAGCGCGACGCGGCGCACCGGGCGGACTTCCACCGGAACCTGGTAGTTCGCACCGCCGACGCGGCGCGACTTGACCTCGACCATCGGCTTGACGTTGTTCAACGCGGTGAGGAACACCTCGAGCGGGTCCTTGCCCGACTTCTTCTCGACCTGGTCGAGCGCGCCGTAGATGATGCGTTCGGCAACCGCCTTCTTGCCGGACTCCATGACGACGTTCATGAACTTCGAGAGATCGACGCTGCCGAACTTCGGGTCGGGCAGGATCTCGCGCTTGGGGACTTCGCGACGACGGGGCATTTCAATCTTCCTTTTGCTTCAGTTGGCGGCGGCGGATGCCGTCGCCTCGGGCGCCACCGACCTCAGGGGCCACCCACTTACTCGGCGAGCCGGCGCCCGCCGAAACCATTGACGGCCTTCGGGCCGTCTGTCCGACTTGGCCGTTGGCCTTATGCCTTCTTGGGCCGCTTCGCGCCGTACTTCGAACGCGACTGCTTGCGATCCTTCACGCCCTGCAGGTCGAGCGAGCCGCGCACGATGTGGTAGCGCACGCCCGGCAGGTCCTTGACCCGGCCGCCGCGCACGAGGACGACGCTGTGCTCCTGCAGGTTGTGGCCTTCGCCGCCGATGTAGGAGATGACCTCGAAGCCGTTCGTGAGCCGGATCTTGGCGACCTTGCGCAGCGCCGAGTTCGGCTTCTTCGGCGTCGTCGTGTAGACGCGGGTGCAGACGCCGCGGCGCTGCGGGCTCTTCTCCATCGCCGGCGACTTGGACTTCGTCGTCTCGACCTGGCGGCCGTGACGCACGAGTTGGTTGATGGTTGGCATAGGTAACTTGTTCCCGTTTGAAGTCACGTCGGCACCGGCCACGGGGCTGGCACCCTCACTCGTTTCGGGAGAAGCCGGGCGCCTTGCGCGTGACTGGCCCGAGGCCGGCGCGAGGATCCTGGCTTCAAGAAGCCAGCCGCGCCGGAAAGCCGCCCGACAAAGAGCGCAGCAGAGTCTGCCGAAAAGCCTTTGATTATATTCGGGCGCACCCGCAGCCGCAAGGCGCTTGGGTGCAGCATGGGTTCTGCGCGACAGCAGGCGTCGCGCCGCAGACACGTCCACACCTCCGCTTGCGCATCGATCCGGAGCCCCAGCCTGTGCCCGAGGCCGCCGACATTGCCGTGCTCGACACCCAGGTGGTGCTCGATTGGCTCGTCTTTCGCGACC
>JBDHSE010000466.1:0-2571 GCA_039807955.1 Ideonella sp.
CTCGCCGGCTATCAGCAGACCGTGCTCGGCGCGTTTCGCGAGACGAACGACGCGCTGACCGGATCGCAAAAGCGCCTCGAGGAGTTCAACACCCAGCGCCTGCGCGTCGACGCGCTGCGCGAGTTCGCGCGGCTGTCGAAGCTGCGTTTCGACAAGGGCGTCTCGGGCTACCTCGAGGTGCTGATCTCCGAGAACGAGCTGTTCGCCGCCGAGATCGCATCGGTCAACCTGCAGGCGGCGCGCTACACGCAGCTGATCAACGTCTACCGCGCGATGGGCGGCGGCTGGGTCGACATCGCCGACGAGATGACGCCGCAGCCGCAGGCGGTGAAGACGGCGCAGGCGAAGTAGCGCCGCGACGCGGGCCAAGGCAGCCGCGATGAAGGCGTCGCGGCCGCCGGTGTCGCGCGTGGCGGGGCTGTGTCGGCGCCTTTCGCGTCACGACCTGCGTCACGACCCGCAGCACGACCCGCGGCGCGGCCCGCGCACGCCCAAGCGGCGATTTCGTCACGGTATATTCAGCCATGCCATCCAGATTCCAGGCGTTCGTATCGGGCGCGATCCTCGCGCTGATCGTCGGCTGGGTGATCCACATCGGCAAGGACGTGCTCGTTCCGGCCGTGTTCGGCGCCGTCGTCGTCTACATCATCGTCGGCCTCACGCACGCGCTCGAACGCCTGCCGCTCGTCGGCCGGCGGCTGCCGCTGCAGTTGCGCTACCTGCTGTCGATCGCCGTCATCGGCTTTCTCGTGGTCGCGGCGGGCTATCTGCTGATCGCGAACCGCGACCACGTCATCGCGCTCGCGCCGCAATACCAGGCGACGCTGCTCGCCGCGGCGCAGAAGGTGGCGCAACTGTTCGGCGTCGAGACCGAGCCGACGTGGGCGACATTGCGCAAGGACATGCTGGCGCGCGTCAACGTCCAGGTGCTGCTCGGCTCGATGCTGTCGTCGGTGTCGTCGATCGCCGTCACCGTCGTCGTCGTGCTGCTGTACGCCGTCTTCCTGCTCGTCGAGCAGCATGTCTTCGACGCCAAGGTGGCCCGGCTGTCGAACGACCCGCAGCAGCTCGCGCGACTGCGCAAGCTGATCGCCAGCATCAACGGCCGCGTCGGCGCCTACCTCGCGCTCAAGACGCTGCTGAGCATCCTGCTGGGCGCCGTGAGCTGGGTCGTGATGCACTACTTCGACCTGCAGTTCGCGCCGTTCTGGGCGGTGCTGACCGCCGTCCTCAACTTCGTGCCGTATCTCGGCTCGGTGCTCGGCGTGATGTTCCCGGCGATCATGGCGATCGTGCAGTACGTCGACCCGGGGCTCGTCTTCTCGCTCGTCCTCGCGCTGACCGTCGTGCAGTTCGTGATCGGCAACTTCCTCGACCCCTACGTGATGGGCAACTCGCTGAACCTGAGCCCGTTCGCGATCCTGATCAGCCTCGCCGTCTGGTCGCAGCTGTGGGGCATCCCGGGGGCCTTCCTCGCGGTGCCGATCACGGCGATCCTCACGATCGTGCTGTCGGAGTTCGCCGGCACGCGGCCGATCGCGGTGCTGCTGTCGCGCAACGGCGAGCTGTGAGCCGCGCATGAGACTGCGCGACTTCGGCGCGATGCTGCGCGCCGCCGGCGAGAGCTGGGTCAAGGACTATGCGCAAAGCATGGGCGCTGCGCTCGCGTTCTACACGATGTTCTCGATCGCGCCGCTGCTCTTGATCGTGATCTCGGTCGCCGGCGTCGTGTTCGGCGAGGACGCGGCGCGCGGCGAGATCTACCACCAGCTGGAGGACATGCTCGGCTCGGCCGGCGCATCGGCCGTGCAGACACTGCTCGAACAGGTCTGGCTGTCGCCGGAGAGCAGGCTTGCGACGGTCTTCGGCGTCGTGCTGCTCTTCATCGGCGCGACCACGGTGTTCGCCGAACTGCAGGACGCGCTCGACCGCATCTGGCGCGTGCCGCACCGCGCGCCCAGCTCGGGCCTGTGGCCGCTGCTGCGCGCGCGGCTGCTGTCGTTCGGCATGATCCTCGGCCTGGCCTTCCTGCTCATCGTCTCGCTCGCGATGAGCACGGCGCTCGCCGCCGTCGGCCGCTGGTGGGACCCGCAGGCGGTCGGCTGGCTGACGATCGCCAACGCGATCGAGGTGTCGCTCAGCGTCGCCTTCGTCACCTGCATCTTCGCGATGATCTACAAGGTGATGCCGCGCGCCGGCGTCGCCTGGCGCGACGTCTGGGTCGGCGCGGCGTTCACCTCGATGCTGTTCCTCGCCGGCAAGTTCCTGATCGGCGTCTACATCGGGCACAGCCGCGTCTCGAGCCTGTACGGCGCGACGGCGTCGCTCGTCATCGTGCTGCTGTGGGTCTACTACTCGGCGCAGATCTTCCTGTTCGGCGCCGAGTTCACCTGGGTCTACAGCCACAGGTTCGGCTCGCGCAAGGGGCAGCCGCGCGCATCCGCCGACCTGCCTCCCGCGGCCTGAAGCGCACGGCCCGACGCATACGGCCCGGCGCCGAACTGCCAAGCTACACTACGCCCCGCCTCGCGGCACCCGGCGTTCGAGAACACCCATCGGAGATCGAAATGC
>JBDHSE010000467.1:0-2568 GCA_039807955.1 Ideonella sp.
AAGGCGCTCGAGGCGCTGGGCATCGGCAAGCTCGTCGTCCAGGGCGCGCGCGAGCGCGAGTTCGCGAACCTCTATCGCGCCCACGACCGCGCGCGCACGCTCACCGACGCCGAGTTCGCGCAACTGCTCGCGTTCGTCAACGCCGCGTTCGAGCTGGCGCTCGACTTCATGAAGCCGCCGCGCAAGCCGGGCGCCGTGGCGCCGAAAGCGCAGGCCAGGACCGGTTGACGGGAAGGATGCGGCGGGGCGGCGCGGCGCGCGCCGCGCTGAATCAGGCCTGGATCGAACCGCCGCGGCGGCTGCGTTCGTTCGCGCCCTGGGCCGAGTAAAGCCTCGGCGCTTCGCTCGGGAACAGCACGTCGATCGCGCGGTCGAGCGCCGCCGTCGCGCGGGCGAACGATTCGCGCTGCGCGGCGACCTGGCTGCCGGCGCGCATCAGGCGCGCGCGCAGCGGGGCGGGCAGCGCGCCGTTGCGTGCCGCATGCGAGAAGTGCTCGACGGCGCGGGCGAGCGCGCGGTGCAGTTCGCTCGCCTGGGTGTCGATCTCGGGCGCGTTGCTTTCGAGCAGCGCGACGCCGAGCGCCGTCAGGCGCGCCTCGACGGCGGCGAGCGTCGCTTCGAGTTCGGCGTCCGGTTGCGGCGCCGAAGCGGGGGCGGTGGGGGCGGACATCGGGTGTCCGCCTTCAGCGTTGGACCTTGCCCAGCAGTTCCTGCGCGTTGGCGATCAGCTTGTCGGCGATCGCCTCGGCGTTCACCGTGAAGCGTCCCTCGGCGATGCTTTGCGCGATGCGCGCGACCTTCTCGGCGTCGAACTCGGCCGGCGCCGCGCTCGTGCGCAGGTGGGTCGCGGTGGCCGAGAGTTCGACCTCGGCGCCGGCCGAGGCGGCGAGGCCGGGCGCCGCCTTCGGCGCGACTTCGCCCGGCGCGCGGGTCGCCGGCGCCGTCGGCGCCTGCTCCTTGATGCCGGCCGGCAGCGGATGGATTATTTTCATCGTTGGCTCCTTCGTCGCGCCTGCGCCGGGTCGATCCCTGGCGGTGTCGATACCGCCAACGGGCCGGGCGCAGCTTGTACGGCTTGCGACATGCAAGCTCTATCGGACGCCCTGGCGGCGACTTTAGAGCCCGGCGGCGGCCGTTACAAGACGATCTCGATGCGGCGCTCGGCGACCGGCTGGCCGACGACGATGCGCCCGCTCTCGGTTCGCACGCGGGCGGCCTGGCCCTCGAAGCCGGGGCCGAGCGCCTGGCCTTCGCCGCTGACGCGAAAGCCGCTGCCGACGGCGGTGATCTGCACCGTCTCGCCGGCCGCGAACCACTGGCGCTTGCGCAGGTCGGCCGCGCGCAGGCTCTGGCCGGGAGCGACCGGCCGTGCAAGCGTGCGGCCGATCGCGGCGTCGAGGCCGGTGACCGCCGTGCCGCGCGCGGCGAGGTCGACCTCGGCGATCTGCACGTCGGCCGCCGTCAGCACCGCGCCGGCCGGCAGCGCGGCGATGCTCGTCACGCCCGGGCCGAACACCTTGACGGTGAGCGGCAGATAGACGTTCCACGGTGTCGGGCCCTGCACGCAGCGCAGGCCGATGCGGGTGCGACCCCACAGCCGCACGCCGTTGGGCACATACGGTTCGATGCGCTCGCAAGGCGCGAGCTTCAAGCGCGGGTCGAGCGTGCCGACCTCGACCTCGAGGCGCATGCCGGGCAGGGCGCCGCTCGCGGCGACGAAGTTTCGCGCCTGCTCGGCGATCGCGGCGCCGGCGTCCTGCGCGGCGGTCGGCTCGGCGCCGCGCGCCGGCCCGGCCGCGGCGAGCAGGCCGACAACGGCGAGGGCGAGGACGAGCCAGGCGAACGCGACGCGCAGCCCGTCGCGTGCGCGCTGGCTGCGGTCGAGGCGGGACAAGCGGGATGCGGCCACGGCGCCACTGTAGGCCGCACGGTACGCCGGCAACGGAGCGAATTGGCAGCGTTTGCGCCTGCTGTTCGCACCACTGTGCGCGCTGGCCGCGGCAAACAATGCCGCGACACGAACCTTCCCGGCGTTCGCATCGCAAGGACGGGCAGCATGCCAAACCGAATCACCAGTTCGCTCGACTTCCAGGCCCAGGCGCTGGCGCTGCGTTCGCAACGCCAGCAACTGCTCGCGAGCAACATCGCGAACGCCGACACCCCGGGCTACGTCGCGCGCGACATGAACTTCGCGCAGGCGCTGCAGCGCGCCGTCGGTGCGCTGCCTTCGGCGCGAACGCTGGCCGCGACGCAGCCCGGCCATATCGCGGCCGCCGTGGCGCCGGGCGGCGGCGCCGACCTCGTCTACGCGACGCAAAGCCAGACCAACCTCGACCGCAACACGGTCGACATGGACCGCGAGCGCGCGAGCTTCGCCGACAACGCGCTGCGCTACGAGGCGACGCTGCGCTTCATCAACGGCCAGGTGCGCACGCTGACGAGCGCGATCACCGGCCAGTAAGCGGCGCGCGCAAGGAGAAGTCCGATGTCGATGTTCTCGATCTTCAACGTCTCGGGCAGCGCCGTCAGCGCGCAGGCGCAGCGGCTCAACGTCGTCGCGAGCAACCT
>JBDHSE010000468.1:0-2562 GCA_039807955.1 Ideonella sp.
TTGGTCGCCTCGTTGCCGAAGGTCTCGATCGGCACCATCACCAGCGACGACTGCACGCTCATCATCGAGCGGTAGCCGGAGTCGATGCGCTCGACCTCGCGCGCGATCAGCCCGTAGCAGACGTAGTTCAGGCCGGCGCCGCCGTAGGCCTCGGGGATCGTGGGCCCCAGCAGTCCGAGTTCGCCCATCTCGCGAAAGATCGCGGTGTCGGTCTGCTCGTGGCGAAACGCCTCGAGCACGCGCGGTGCGAGCCGATCCTGGCAGTAGGCGCGGGCGGCGTCGCGCACCGCGCGCTCGTCGGCGCTCAACTGCTGCTCGAGCAGCAGCGGATCGTCCCAGTGGAAAGCGGCTTTGGCGTGGCTCATGCGTGGCTCCTGTGGGCGCGATGCGATGCCGCAGCGCGCGTTCGTTGAACGAAAGAGCCAATGGTAGGTGCCGGCTCCCTGTCTAACAAGCGAAAATTGCTCACCGAGAAATGCGAAACGCGAATATCTCGGCCCGTCTCGATTGCCTCCGAACGATCCCAAGACAACGATGCGACGACGACTCCCGACCCTGCAAGCCCTCGACTGCTTCGAGGCGGCCGCACGCCACGAGAGCTACACGCGCGCCGCGCAGGAACTGGCGCTTACGCAGGGCGCGATCTCGCGCCGCATCGCGTCGCTCGAAGCCTTCGTCGGCGTGCGGCTGTTCGTCCGCACGCGCCACGGCGTCGCGCTGACGCCGGCCGGCGCAGCCTATGCGCGCCAGATCGCGGGGCGCCTCGACGGCCTCGAACGCGACACGCTCGACGCAATGGCCGGCGCCGGGCAGGGCGCGCTGCACCTCGCCGCCGTGCCGACCTTCGCGGCGCGCTGGCTTGTGCCGCGGCTGGCCCGGTTCGCAGCCGCCTGCCCCGATGTCACCGTTCACCTCGACACCTGCACCCGGCCGTTCCTGTTCTCGGAGACGCCTTACGACGGCGCTCTGTACGCCGGCACCGACGAGCAGGTGAAGAACTGGCCCGGCACGCGAACGACCTTGCTGATGCACGAGATGGTCGTGCCGCTCGCGAGCCCGGCGTTCGCCGCGCGGCGCAAGCTCTGGCGGGCGGCGGACATCGCGCGTGCCCCGCTGCTGCAGCAGAGCACGCGGCCCGATGCCTGGCGCCAGTGGTTCGAGGCGTTCGGCGTCGAGTCGCCCGATGCGCTGCGCGGGCCGCGCCACGAACTCTTCTCGATGCTCGCGAGCGCCGCCGCGAGCGGCCTGGGCGTCGCGTTGATGCCGGCGATGCTGGTGCAGGCCGAGCTGGCACGCAACGATCTCGTCGTCCTGTGCGACCGGCCGGTAAGCAGCCGGCGCGCCTACTGCTTCGTCGGCCCCGACGCGGCCGAACCGACCCCGGCGATGGACCGCTTCGTCGCCTGGCTGCAGGGCGAAATCGCCGGCGACCCGCTGTGCGCACCGAACCAGGGCTGACCGAGGATGGCGCACTGCAGGCGTATGTCTTGTTCGACAATGGTCATCGCCACCCCTGGTGACCCGGCCAGTCATTGTCGATAGAGTAAGGACTTCGTAAGAGCGTGCCCCTATCGTGCGCGAAGCCTCGAAGCCCTCAAAAGGAGACCCGCATGTCAACCGCCGAAACCCCAGTCACGCAAGAAGCCAAGCTCTACCCGCCGCCGCCGGAACTCGTCAAGAACGCCTACGTCTCGGGCATGGACGCGTACCGCAAGCTCTGTGCCGAGGCCGAGGCCGACTACGAAGGTTTCTGGGCACGCTACGCGCGCGAGCTGGTGAGCTGGAAGAAGCCGTTCACGAAGGTGCTCGACGAGAGCAATGCGCCGTTCTACAAGTGGTTCGAGGACGGCACCTTGAACGTCTCCTACAACTGCCTCGACCGCCAGGTCGAGGCCGGGCTCGGCGACAAGGTCGCGATCATCTTCGAGGCCGACGACGGGAAGGTGACGCGCGTCACGTACAAGGAGCTCCTCGCGCGCACCTGCCGCCTCGCGAATGCGCTGCGGGCGCGCGGCGTGAAGAAGGGCGACCGCGTCGTCATCTACATGTCGATGTCGGTCGAGGGTATCGTCGCGATGCAGGCCTGCGCGCGCATCGGCGCGACGCACTCGGTCGTCTTCGGCGGCTTCTCGGCGCAGAGTCTGCACGACCGCATCGCCGACGCCAAGGCGGTGATGGTGATCACCGCCGACGAGCAGTTGCGCGGCGGGAAGCAATTGCCGCTGAAGGCGATCGTCGACGAGGCGCTCGCGATCGACGGCTGCGACAGCGTCAAGGACGTCATCGTCTACCAGCGCACCGGCGGCAAGATCGCTTGGAACGCGCCGCGCGACCAGTGGCTGCACGAGGTGACGAAGGACCAGCCGGAGACCTGCGAGCCGGAATGGGTCGGTGCCGAGCATCCGCTCTTCCTGCTCTACACCTCGGGCTCGACCGGCAAGCCCAAGGGCGTGCAGCACAGCACCGGCGGCTACCTGATGTTCTCGGCGCTGACGACGAAGTGGACCTTCGATCTGAAGCCAGATGACATCTTCTGGTGCACCGCCGATATCGGCTGGGTGA
>JBDHSE010000026.1:0-16543 GCA_039807955.1 Ideonella sp.
GACGCCGCCGTCGATCGCATCCAGGACAAGCTGCTCACGAGCGGCGCGCGCGAGGTGGCGACGACACGGCTGGGCGAACTCGTGATGCGCGAGTTGAAGCGCATCGACAAGGTCGCCTACGTGCGCTTCGCGTCGGTCTACCGCAGCTTCGAGGACGTCGACGAGTTCAGGCAGTTGATCCGGGACATCTGAAGCGGGCTCGCGATCGAGAAAGAGCCGGGTCTCGTGCGTGCCATTGGCACGACAACGTGTTCGCGGAGGATGTCCAGTCTGGCGATTCGGCGCGTCGCGTCAGGCGGCACCCGGCAGGGGCTCATGGTGCGCCTCCACTCTGCCAAACGATTCGCATCGCCCTCTCGTCGGCGCCTCGCCGCATTCGCTCGCTTCGATCCCCGCTGCGCGGGGCCCCTCTTCCGCGGCTCATGCTGCGGCGGTCGCCGCTGCGCGGCGACTGCACTGCGGTGCTCGCGCCGGGGTCGTGCCGCGTAACTCACTTCGCGCCCTGCGGGCGCTGCGTTCGGACAGACGCGGCAAGTCAGATGGGAAGCGCGCTGCGCGCGCCGACCCCGGTTGCTCCGCTCCTCGTCGCCGCACAAATCGCCCCTGCCGGGTGCCGCCTGCCGCGAGGGTGGCGCCGGAGTGTTTTCGGCATGTCTTGCGGGCGCAGCCGCGAAGCCGGGTCAGGGGCCGAAACAAGCCCGTAGATGTGCAGTCTGTTGGCGGTGAACGCTGTCATGCCACTGCGCATATGGTTTGGAATGAAACTTGATCAACCGAGACTCGACGGGTGGGGATGCCCCGTAGATGGGTCAGACAGCACCGGGGCCAGTGCTAGACTGGTCAGGTCACTAGTCAGGGAGAAGTTCGAAATGAACGTGTGGCCAGTTCAAGACGCCAAGGCGCGGTTCAGCGAGTTCCTGGAGCAGTGCCTGGCCGAAGGGCCGCAGATGGTGACCAAGCGCGGGGCCGAGGCTGCGGTGCTGGTACCGGTGCAGGAGTGGCGAAGGCTCCAGGCTTCGGCTCGCCCGTCGCTCAAGCAGCTTCTCCTGACCGATGCGGCCCGTGCGGCGCTCGTGGTGCCACGCAGGGGCGGCGCCCGCAGGCGGCGGGTTCCCTCGCTGGGCTGAACGATGTACCTGCTCGATACCAACGTGATCTCCGAGCTGCGCAAGCCAAAGCCTCATGGCGGCGTCGTGGCCTGGGTTGCAGCGATCGATGAAGTTCACCTGTTCCTCTCGGCGATGACCATCGCCGAGATTCAGGCAGGAATCGAGGTGACACGAGAGCAGGATGAGGCGAAGGCGGCCGAGATCGAGGCGTGGCTCGATCTCGTCTCCGGTACGTACAACGTTCTCCCGATGGATGCGGCCACCTTCCGCACTTGGGCGAAGCTGATGCATCGACGCTCGGACACGGTGTACGAAGACGCGATGATCGCGGCCACGGCTCGGGTGCACAACTTGACGGTCGTGACCCGCAACGTGGCCGATTTCAAGCCCTTCGGGGTCAAGGTGCTCAATCCATTCAAGAGCGAGTCCGAACGCGGTTGACGCGCCGCGGCCGCGGACCGTGTCGCCTGACCGGTCACACCTGGCGCCGACCTGCTTCGTTGCGCCTGATCGCAAACCCGTATCAGACCCCTGTAAGCGCCGGGCCCAGAATCGGGCCGTCGCGACTGCAGGGAGATGGCGTCATGTTCCAGCGCCTTGCCGCGCAGCGCCTGCTGGCGTTGTTCATGTTCGGCATCCCGCTGCTGCCGGCGGCGATGTTCGGCGGCTGGGCGGTGCTGATCGGCGTCGTCGCGTGGACGGTCGAGCGCTCGGAGGGCATGGACTGATGCGCGCCGCGCCCCGCGCCGCGCGTCCGGCGCCGTGTCACGCCTCGCGGGTTGACCGATGCTCGCCGCCCCGCTCGTCGTCGCCGCGGCGTTTGCCTACCTGCTGCTGTTGTTCGCGATCGCCGAGTTCGCCGGCCGGCGCGCCGCAACGCGTGTCCGTTGCTTGGCGGCGCATCGGCTCGAGCATGCCCAGGCAAAAGAGCCGAGCACGTTCGGGGTATGACGGCTTGCGTCAAGCGCGCTCGACCAACCCGAGTGCCTGAGCTGGCGCGAGGATGGGGATGCCCTCGAAGCTGCCGAGCGCCAGCAGATCGTTGTCGCCGGAGACGATGAGATCGGCCTTGGCCGCAAGCGCCAGCGCGAGCACCCGATCGTCATCGGGGTCGCGGCACACCGGCAAGCGCAGCGGCGGCGGTTCGATCGCATCGGCGAGGCGGCACACCCGAGCCAGTGTGCGCTCGCGCGAGGTCTTGGTCCTGGCGAGGATCGCATCGAACTTCGCGCGCCCCATCACATCGGCCAACTCGGCCAGCAGCGCCGGACTGCTGACCATCGACACCTTGACGGCGCGCACCTGCTCGAGAAGCGCATGCGGTGGCCCGCGCCAGAGCAGCGCGGCGATCAGCACATTGGTGTCGATGACCGCCTTCACGAAGCCTGGTTCGGCTTCCGACGCTGCGCGCGTGCGGCCTTCACCTCGGCATTGATCTCGTCCATCGACATCGGCTCGATGCCCGCGGCCGCGACCCGATCGGCGATCGACAGCAGTGCGTCGGCCGCCTGCTGGCGCTCGAGCGCATCGGTCAGCAGCCGATCCAGCGCCTGCGGCGTCAACAGCCCCGCATCGCGCGCGGCGCGCGCCGTGGCGTCGGGCAACTCGATCTGAATCGTCGTCATGGTCAGGCTCCCTGAGTGCTGGTGTTCGTGCCCCTGTTGCGCCGCGCGCGAGTCTGCGAGTCAACGCGCTGCCCGAGTTTCTCGCGCTCGATGAAAGTGTCCAGCAGCCGAACGATCTGCCGCCTGGCCCCGGGGTCGAGATTCTCGATCTCCAGCAGGCGCCGCTCCAGGCTGTTGGCGGCCGGGCGCTTGACCTTGCGCGGCGGCTGCGCCATGCCGAGCAACACATCGGCGCCGACGCCCAGCACCTGCGCCATCTGTGGCAGCAGGTGCGCCGGCGGCGGCGCGCCCGGCGCCTCGTAGTAGGCCACCATGCGCTGCGTGATGCCCGCCTCGGCGGCGAACCGCGCCTGCGTGTAGCCCGCGGTCTTGCGCAAGCTGGCAAGCCGCTCGCCAAAGCTCTCGTTCGCGCCCGTCTTGCGCTTGGACATGGGGTGCCTCGTCAGCGCAACTGCGCCCATGGTGGGGCCGATCCGCGGGTCGGTTTGCCGGAATATACGATAACCGTATAAACACGGTGCGGCGGGTCTTCTTGCCGCAGGCTGCGCCCGCGCTGCGGCGAGCGGTTCGTTGGCGACGGGTTCGAACCCCGCGGCGACTGCCAGGGCGGGAAGCGTGTCGTCGTGCTACCCAGAGCAGGGCGCAAGGCCCGTCGCGCACCCCCGGCATCAGGACGCCGGCAACCAGGGCGGCATTGGAATGCGAGACCACTGCCAGCGGCGCGTTCAGCCGGCGTCACCGCCCGAACGCCGCCGGCCAGATCGCGCCGCCACCGCAGCACGCCTGTCCGCCTTTCGATTCAGCGGCACACCGGCAACCGGCCCGCTGCGTCGCACCCGATCGCAAACCCGTATCAGACCCCTGTAAGCGCAGGGTCCAGAATCGGGCCGTCGCGACTGCAGGGAGATGGCGCCATGTTCCAGCGCCTTGCTGCGCAGCGCCTGCTGGCGTTGTTCGTGTTCGGTTGGTTGATGTTCACCTTTCCGTTGCTCGGACTGTGGAACGTCGATGCGAGCGTGTTCGGCATTCCGCTGCTGCCGGCGGCGCTGTTCGCCATCTGGGCGGTGCTGATCGGCCTCGTCGCGTGGACGGTCGAGCGCTCGGAGGGCATGGATTGAAGTGCGCCGCGCGCTGCACTCGCTGCCGCGCGGCCCGCGCGGCGTCACGCTTCGCGAGTTGACCGATGCTCGCCGCCCCGCTCGTCGTCGCCGCGGCGTTTGCCTACCTGCTGCTGCTGTTCGCGATCGCCGAGTTCGCCGACCGGCGCGCGATCGCCGGCCGCTCGGTGATCGACAACGGCTGGGTCTACGCGCTGTCGATCGGCGTCTATTGCACGGCGTGGACCTATTTCGGCAGCATCGGCCGCGCGGCGACGCTCGGGCTGTGGTTCCTGCCGATCTACCTCGGGCCGACGCTCGCGATGGTGCTGGCGTGGATGGTCGTTCGCAAGATGATCCGCATCTCGCGCAGCTACCGCATCACGTCGATCGCCGACTTCATCGCCAGCCGCTACGGCAAGAGCCGGCTGCTCGCCGCGCTCGTCACGCTGATCGCCGTCATCGGCATCCTGCCGTACGTCGCGCTGCAGCTGAAGGCGGTCGCGATCGGCTTCGAGGTGATGACGACGCCGCTCGGCGCGCCGCACGCCGCGGCAAGCGCCTGGTGGAGCGACAGCACGTTCTACATCGCGCTCGCGCTGGCCGGCTTCACGGTCGCGTTCGGCACCCGCCACCTCGACACGACCGAGCGCCACGAGGGCATGGTCGCGGCGATCGCGTTCGAGTCGGTCGTCAAGCTCGTCGCCTTCCTTGCCGTCGGCGTCTTCGTGACCTGGGGCATGTTCGACGGGCCGGCGGACCTCTTCGCGCGCGCCCGCGCGCTGCCCGACGCGGTGCGCGTGCTGCGGCTGGATTCGGACTCGGGCTTTGCCGGCGCGCAGTGGTTCACGCTCTTGCTGCTGTCGATGTTCTCGGTCGTCTTCCTGCCGCGCCAGTTCCAGGTGCTGGTCGTCGAGAACGTCGACGAGCGGCATCTGAAGCGCGCGGTGTGGGGCTTTCCGCTCTACATGCTCGCGATCAACCTGTTCGTGCTGCCGATCGCGCTTGCCGGGCTGTTGCACTTCGGGCCGGGGCAGGCGAACGCCGAGACCTTCATCCTGACGCTGCCGCTGTCGATGGGCACGAATCTGCTTGCGCTCGTCGCCTTCATCGGCGGCCTGTCGGCGGCGACCGGGATGGTGATCGTCGAGGCGATCGCGATCTCGACCATGGTCTGCAACGATCTCGTCATGCCGTGGCTGCTGCGCACGCGCCGCTTCGGTGCGGCGGCGCAGCGCGACCTGTCGGGCTGGCTGCTGCCGATCCGCCGCGGCGTGATCGTCGCGCTCTTGCTGCTCGGCTACCTGTACTTTCGCCTCGCCGGCGAAGCGTACGCGCTGGTGAGCATCGGCCTCATCAGCTTCGCGGCGGTCGCGCAGTTCGCGCCCGCGCTGCTCGCCGGCATGTACTGGAAGGGCGGAACGCGCGCCGGCGCGATCGCGGGGCTCGCGGCGGGCTTCGCGTTCTGGGCCTACACGCTGATGCTGCCGTCGATCGCGAAGTCGGGCTGGCTCGACGACAGCTTCCTGCAGCACGGGCCGTTCGGCATCGCGCTGCTCAAACCCGAGCAATGGCTCGGCCTCACCGGCCTCGACGCGTTGACGCATTCGCTCTTCTGGAGCCTGCTCGCCAACGTCGGCCTGCTGGTCGGCGTCTCGCTGTGGCGGGCGCCGTCGGCCAACGAGACGAGCCAGGCGCTGCTGTTCGTCGACGTCTTCGAGCGCACCGCGACGGCCGGCCCCGAGCCGGTGTTCTGGCGCGGCCGCGCGAAGGTCGCCGACCTGCTCGCGACAGTCGGCCGCTTCCTCGGCCGCGACGCGGCGCAGCGCGCGTTTGCCGAGTACGCCGGGCGCCTGGGCGTCGCCGGCATCGCGCAGATCCCGCCCGATGCGCAGCTCGTGCAGTTCGCCGAGACGCAGCTCGCCGGCGCGATCGGCAGCGTCTCGGCGCGCGCCGTGATCGCCTCGGTCGTCGAGGAGGAGACGCTCGCGATCGACGACGTGATGCGCATCGTCGACGAGGCGTCGCAGCTGCGCGCGTACTCGCACGCGCTGGAGGAGAAGTCGCTCTCGCTCGAGCGGGCGAGCGCCGAACTGCGCGCCGCCAACGAGCAGCTGAAGAGCCTGGACCGGCTGAAGGACGATTTCATGTCGTCGGTGTCGCACGAATTGCGCACACCGTTGACATCGATCCGTGCGCTCGTGGAGATGATGCAGGACGATGCCGAGATGGAAGCCGCGCAACGCCAGCAGTTCCTCGCCATCGTCGTCGCCGAGACCGAGCGGCTCACAAGGCTCGTCAACCAGGTGCTTGACATGGCCAAGATCGAGGCCGGCCGGGTCGACTGGCACAACACCGACATCGACCTCGCCGCGCTGCTGACGCAGGTCGCGCAGACGACGCGCGAGATGTTTCGCGAACGCGGCGCCGAGGTCGTGCTGCAGCTGCCGCCGTCGCCGGTACGGCAGCTGCGCGCCGACCGCGACCGCCTGACGCAGGTGATGCTCAACCTGCTGACGAACGCCGCGAAGTTCCTGCCCGCCACCGGTGGCCGCGTCGACATCCGCCTGCTCGCCGACGATGGCGGCGCGACGGTCGAGGTGCAGGACAACGGCCCCGGCGTGCCGCCCGAACTGCAGGACGGCGTGTTCGAGAAGTTTCGCCAGGGCACCGACGAGACGAGCCGCACGCAGGGCACCGGCCTCGGCCTGACGATCAGCCGGCGCATCGTCGAGCACTTCGGCGGGCGCATCTGGCTGCGCCAGGAACCGGGGCAGGGTGCGTGCTTCTGTTTCCGGCTACCCTGGAGCATGACGCAAGACGACAAGGAGGCGAGCGAAGATGCACAAGATCCTGATCGCCGATGACGAGCCCAACATCCTGATCTCGCTCGAGTACCTGATGAAGCGCGAGGGCTACGAGGTGCACCTCGCGCGCGACGGCGACGAGGCGCTCGCCGCGATCCGGCGCGAGCGCCCGGCGCTCGTCCTGCTCGACGTGATGATGCCCGGCAAGACCGGCTTCGAGGTCTGCGACCTCGTGCGCGCCGACGCCGATCTGGCGGCGACGAAGATCGTGCTGCTCACCGCCAAGGGCCGCGACACCGACATCGCCAAGGGTCTCGCGATCGGCGCCACCGACTACATCACGAAGCCGTTCTCGACCCGCGAGCTGGCGCAACGGGTGCGCGAGCTGCTCGGCAGCGCCGCGCAATGACGGGCCGCAGGCGATGAGAGGCGACGCGCGCGAGTGGGTCGCCGCGCTCGCGCCGGCGGTGCTGGTGGCGCTCCTGATCGCGGGCGGCCTGCTCGTGTTCGCGGCGACGCTGACCGCGCCCGAGCGCGCGGCGTTCGGCGCGATGCTCGCGCCGCGCGGCGCGCTCGTCGTCTTCGTCTGGCTCGTGCTGTCGCTGCTGCTCGGCGCTGTGGCGCGCGCCGCATACCTGCGCTGGGTTGCGGCACCGGCGCGACTCGTCGAGCACGCGCAGACGCTGCTCGCGACCGGCGTCGGGCGCGCGATCGAGGCCGAAGGCAGCGCGGAGAACCGCGCGTTGGCCACTGCGATCAACGCGCTCGCGCAGCAGCGCGACGAACTGCGCGCTGACATCGGCCGCAAGGTCGCCGCCGCGAGCCGCGACATCGAGCAGGAGCGCAGCCGGCTGGCGGCGCTGATGTCGGAGCTGACGCAAAGCGTCGTCGTCTGCAACCTCGACGGCCGCGTGCTGCTCTACAACAACCGCGCACGGCTGCAGTTTCGCGCGCTGTCGGCTCAGCCGGCGCTGGCCGACGGTGCCGAGCTGATCGGCATCGGCCGCTCGATCTACGCCGTGCTCGACCGCGCGCTCGTCGCCCACGCTCTCGAAAGCGTGCAGCAGCGGCTGGCGCGCGGCGTCGCCAATCCGTCGGCGCAGTTCGTCACGAGCACCCGCGGCGGCCAGTTGCTGCGGGTGCAGATGGCGCCGGTGCGCGCCATCGTGGCCAGTCCTGCGCCGGTGCGCGCCGTCGCGACCAACCCTGCGCCGGTGGACGCGGTCACTTCCGCTCCGGCGCCGGGCGCGGCCGACGCGCCACAAGCAAGCGCGACGCTCAGCGGCTTCGTGCTGATGCTCGACAACATCACGCGCGACTTCGCCGACGAATCGGCGCGCGACCAGCTGCTGACCAACCTGACCGAAGGCAGCCGCGCGTCGCTCGGCAACCTGCAGGCGGCGGTCGAGATGCTCGACTACGAGGATGTCGATGCCGCGACGCGCGAACGCTTTCACGCCGTCATCCGCGACGAGGTGCACGCGATGAGCGAGCGCATCCGCACCCTCGCCAGCCACACCGCGCAGGTGCAGAAGGCGCGCTGGCCGCTCGAGGACATGCAAGGCGCCGACTTTGCCGCCGCCGCGGTGCGGCGCATCGAGTCGCTCTACGCCTGCCGCGCGAGCGCGGGCGAAGTCGACGCCGCGATCTGGCTGAAAGTGGACAGCTACTCGCTGCTGCTCGCGATCGCCTACCTCGCCGGCCGCCTCGTCGACGAGTACGGCATCAAGACGGTGCGGCTGCGGCTCGCGAGCAGCGGCGCGCGCGCCCAGCTCGACCTCGTCTGGGCCGGGCAGGCGATGAGCACCGAGACGGTGACGGCGTGGGAGACCGACGCCATCAAGGTCGGCGCCGAGACGAGCGCGCTCACCGTGCGCGATGTCGTCGAGCGCCACGCCGGCGCCTTCTGGTTCGAGCGCGAACGCGTGCGCCACGAGGCGTTCTTCCGCTTCCTGTTGCCGCTGGCGACCGAGCACGAACAGCTCGCCGCGGCGCAACTGCTGCACGGCGACAGCCGGCCCGAGTACTACGACTTCGACCTCTTCAAGGTCTCGCCGCAGGCCGCCGAACTCGGCGAGCGGCGGCTGGCCGAACTCGCCTACACCGTGTTCGACACCGAGACGACGGGACTTTCGCCATCGCAGGGCGACGAGATCATCCAGGTCGGCGCGACGCGTATCGTCGCCGGCAAGCTGCGGCGCGAAGAATCCTTCGAGCAGCTCGTCGATCCGCGCCGCCCGCTGCCCGAGGCCGGCATCGCGATCCACGGCATCACGCCCGACATGCTCGCCGGCCAGCCGACGATCGCTGCCGTGCTGCCCGCCTTCCACGCCTTCGCGCAGGACACCGTGCTCGTCGCCCACAACGCGGCGTTCGACATGCGCTTCCTGCAATTGAAGGAAGAGGCCTGTGGCGTCGTCTTCGACCAGCCGGTGCTCGACACGCTGCTGCTGTCGGCCGTCGTCCACCCCAACCAGGCGTCGCACAGCCTGGAGGAGATCGCCGCGCGCTTCGACGTCACGGTACTCGGCCGCCACACCGCGCTCGGCGACGCGATCGTCACCGCCGAGGTCTTCCTGAAGATGATCCCGCTGCTCGCCGACAAGGGCATCCACACCCTCGCCCAGGCGCGCGACGCGGCGCAGCAGACCTACTTCGCGCGGGTGAAGTATTGAGAGTCTGCGAGCGCCGTGTCGCTTGCATGTGGTTTCGTTGCAGGCCGTCTGCGCCATCATGTTCGCACCTTGCGCGGCGCTGCCCGGGCGAACGACAATCTTCTGCGCCATGCGGCCGGTCTGCGGCGGCGCGGGACGGTATCGCCAACCTGGGAGGATTCGACGATGCAAGGCTGCGCATTCATCGACGGCGAGTACGTCGCCCCCGAAGACGCGAAGATCTCGATCTTCGACTGGGGCTTCCTGCATTCGGACGCGACCTACGACGTCGCACACGTCTGGCAGGGCAGGTTCTTCCGGCTCGACGACCACCTCGACCGTTTCGAGGCGAGCCTTGCCGGGCTGCGGCTCGACCCTGGCATGACGCGCGCGCAGATGCGCGAGGTGATGCACGGCTGCGTGCGCCGCGCCGGGCTGGCCGACGCGTACGTCGAGCTGCTGTGCACGCGCGGCCGGCCGGCGCCGGGGTCGCGCGACCCGCGCACCTGCGTCAACCGCTTCATGGCGTTCGCGATCCCGTTCGTCTGGATCGCCGACCCCGACAAGCAGCGCGCAGGGATCGATCTCGTCGTCGGCACGCCGCAGCGCATCCCGCCGGCGAGCGTCGATCCGCGCATCAAGAACTACCACTGGATCGACTTCGTCACCGGCCTGTTCGAGGCCTACGACCGCGGCGCCGAGACAGTCGCACTCACCGACGGCCGCGGCCATGTCACCGAGGGGCCGGGCTTCAACGTGTTCGCCGTCTTCGCGGGCGGCGGCGGTACGCCGGCCCAAGTCGTCACGCCGGCGGCGGGCGTGCTCGAGGGCGTCACGCGCCGCACCGTGATCGAACTCGCGCAGGCCGCAGGCCTTGCCGTCGAGCAGCGCCTGCTGCCGGTGGATGAACTGCGCCGCGCCGACGAGATCTTCCTGTCGAGCACCGGCGGCGGCGTGATCCCGATCGCGACGCTCGACGGCGCCGGAATCGGCGGCCGCCGGCGCGGCGACTTCGGCCCGGTGAGCGCACAACTGCAGCAGCGCTACTGGGCGCTGCACGACGACCCGCGCTACACCGAGCCGGTCAGCGGCTGACGCGGCGTCGGCGCGGAGGCCGCCGCGCGCTCGAGGCCGCACGTCGCGGCGCTATGCTCGACGGCGTGACCGAGGTCGACCCACTGCTTGCCGCGATCTCCGCGCTCGAGGCGCAGCGTGGCGTGCTCGGCGACGCCGCGGTCGATGCGTCGGTCGCCGCGCTGCGCGCGAGGCTGGCCGCGCTCGCGCCGGCGGCGGAGCAAAGCCTGCGCCAGGTGACGGTGCTGTTCCTCGACATCGTCGGTTCGACCACGCTCGGCCAGCGGCTCGACCCGGAGGAAATCCACGCCGTGCTCGACGGCGCGCTCGCGCGCTGCACCGCGATCGTCGAGGCGCACCGCGGCAAGGTGCTGCAGTACGCCGGCGACAACCTGCTCGCGGTGTTCGGCGCCGAGCAGGCGAGCGAGGACGACGCCGAGCGCGCCGTGCACTGCGGCCTCGCGCTGCTGCGTGAAGGCGAGCGCCTCGGCGGCGAGGTGCGCGCGCGCCACGGCCACGCCGGCTTCGGCCTGCGCCTGGGCGCGCACACCGGCGACGTGCTGCTGGGCGGCGGCGTCGACGCCGAGGGCAGCATCCGCGGCATCGCCGTTCACATCGCGGCGCGCATGGAGCAGACGGCGCCGGCCGGCGCGCTGCGCATCAGCCACGACACCTGGCGGCTCGTCGCCGGCCGCTTCGACTGCGACGCGCAGGCGCCGATCGCCGTCAAGGGCATCGACGCGCCGATCGCGAGCTATCTGGTGCGCGGTCCGGCGGCACGCCGCTTCGGCAGCGCCGGGCGCGGTGTCGACGGCGCGGACGCGCGCATGATCGGCCGCGACGCCGAACTCGACACGCTGCGGCAGGCGCTCGAGCGGCTCTTCGCGCGGCGCGAACTGATCGAGATCGCGATCGTCGGCGAAGCCGGCATCGGCAAGAGCCGCCTGCTGCGCGAGTTCGAGCGCCGCGCGCGCGAGCGGCAGCCGGCGCCCGCTTTCCTGCGCGGTCGGTGCAGCCCGCAGACGCCGCATCAGCCGTTCGGCCTGCTGCGCGACATCGTCGCGCGCTGGCTGCGGATCGCCGACGGCGACAGCGCGGCAGCGGCGCGCGGCAAGATCGAGGCGGGCATCGCGCCGCTGTTCGACGCCGACGCCGGCGGCAACACGCTGGGGCAGGCGCACGCCCATCTGCTCGGGCACCTGATCGGCATCGACTTCAGTGAAAGCCCGCACCTCGCCGGCATTCGCGACGATGCGCGCCAGATCCACCTGCGCGCCTTCCATGCCGCAAGCGAACTGCTGCGCCGCGCGGCGCTCGATGCGCCGGTCGTGCTGCTGCTCGAGGACCTGCACTGGGCCGACGACGGCACGCTCGATTTCCTCGCCCGGCTCGCCAAGGCCGATCGCGACGTGCCGATCCTGCTGCTCGCGCTGACCCGGCCGACGCTGTTCGAACGCGACCGAGAGATCGGCAGCGGCGCGCTGCAGCGCATCGACCTCGCACCGCTGGCCGCCGAATCCGGCCGCCGGCTGGCCGACGAACTGCTCGCGAAGCTGTCGCCGCCGCAGCCCGAACTCGCGGCCTGGGTCGCGGCACGCGCCGAAGGCAACCCGTTCTACATCGAAGAACTGGTCAAGATGCTGATCGATCACGGCGCGATCTCGACCGCCGGCGAGGCGTGGACGTTCGACGCCGGGAAGCTTCCGGCCGCGAAGCTGCCGACGACGCTGACCGGCGTGCTGCAGGCGCGGCTCGACGCGCTCCCGCGGCCCGAACGCCTCGCGTTGCAGCAGGCGAGCGTGATCGGCCCGGTGTTCTGGGACCGCGCGCTGGCCGCGCTCGATCAAGCGGCGCCCGCCGCGCTGCCTGCGCTCGAGCGGCGCGCGCTCGCCGTCGCCCGCGCCGAGGCTTCGTTCGACAACGCGCGCGAGTACGCCTTCGGCCACCAGATCCTGCATCAGGTGACGTATGCGACGCTGCTCAAGCGCAGCAAGCGCGCGCTGCACGCGCGCGCGGCGGCCTGGCTTGCGGCGCACACCGGCGCGCGGGCGAACGACTTCCTCGGCGCCACCGCCGAGCACTACGCGCTGGCCGGCGATGGCGCGCAGGCGGCGCTCTTCTTCACCCGCGCGGCCGAGCACGCGAAGGCGCGCTTCGCGCATCGTGCGGCGCTCGAGCACGCGGGCCGCGGCCTGGCGCTGCTGCCGATGCCGGCCGACGCGGCATCGCCACGCGAAACGTTGGCCCTGCGCTGGCGCTTGCTGCTGGTGCGGACCTTCGCGCTCACCCATCTGGCCCAGCGCGGCGAGCAGCGCGTCGCGCTCGACGAACTCGCGCAGGCCGCCGATGCGCTCGACGACGACCGCCTGCGCGCCGTCGCGGCGCGCCGCCGCAGCCTGCTCGGCATGCGCCTGGCCGACGCCGCGCTGCAGGAGGAGGAGGCCCGCCGTGCGATGGCGTTCGCAGAGCGGGCCGGCGACACCGAATCGAAGCTCGAGGCGCAGCGCTTGCTGGCCGACGCGCTCGCCTGGTCGTGCCGCGAGGCCGAAGGCGAGGCGCTCGCGCGCGACGGCCTGGCGCAGGCGCGCGCGCTCGGCCTGCGCCGCGTCGAGGGCGTCTTCCTCAACGCGCTGTCCTACATCGCGACCCGGCGCGACGACAACGCCGCCGCGCTCGCGCTCGACCTGCAGGACCTGCCGATCTGGCGCGAACTCGGCGATCCGATGGGCGAATCCGTCGCGCTCGGCAACGTCGGCGCCGGCTGGCTCTGGTTCGGCCGGCTCGACGAGGCCGAAGCGCCGCTGCGCCAGGCGCTGAAGCTGGCGCGCGACGTCGGGTCGCGCCACACCGAGTGCGCGCCGCTGGGCAACCTGTCACAGCTCGCACTGTGGCAGGGCGACGCCGCGCAGGCGCTGCACTGGGCGCGCGCCGCGCTGCGGGTGGCGCAGGACGTGCAGGCCCCCGAGTTCGAGGCGCAGACGCTGATTCGCCTCGGCGAGGCCGAGCTGGCGCTCGACGATCCCGCCGCCGCTGACGCGGCCTTTGCGCGCGCCGAGGCGGCGGGCCGCGATGGCGGCGTACCGGGTGTCGAGTGCGACGCGATCGCCGGCCGGGCCCTTGCCGCGCTCGCCGCGGGCGACGCCGCCGCCGCGCTGCGCCACGTGGAGACGGTGCTCGCGCATATGGAAAACGCAGCCCAGCCGCAGGCGACGGACGAGCGGTCGGCGCTCTTCGGCTGCCATCGGGTGCTGGCGCAGGCCGGCGATCCGCGCGCCGCCGATCTGCTCGCCCGCGCCCACGACGCCCTCCAGCGCCGCGCGGCAACCATCGGCGACGCCGCGCTGCGCGAGTCGTTCCTGACGAACGTGCCGCTGCACCGCTCGATCCTGCAGGCCTTTCGCGAGGCGCTGGGTTGACGGGGCGGCGCGCGGCAATCCGCGTCCGCGCGGGCCGCGCTACCCGCCGGCTCGGCGCAGCGCCCGCAGACGGGGGGACGACGCGGCGCCGATTCCGGCGGCAACGTCCATCGCCGACAGCAGCGCCGTCTCCTGCGCATCGAAGGGGTGCGTGTAGCCGCCCGCGATCCAGACGCCGCCCTCGCCCTGCGCGGCCTGCAGCAGTCGTTGCGCGCGGATCGTCGCCGCTGTCGGCAGCAGGTGGCGGTAGGTCGCTTCGTGGACGATCTGCGCCGGCAGCGCCATCCGGTGCGTGACCCAGCTCTTCCACAGGTTGGGTGGGTTCGCGCCGGGGGGCGGCGTCAGGACCTTGGCGAGCCACATCGAAGCCTCGCAGTGGCCGCCCTGCAACTGGCAATTCAGGAACGACCAGTCCCGCTGCTGCGCCGGTGCGTAGGCGGGGTCGGTGTGCAGCATGAGGCGCGCGTCGAAGAACTCGATTCCCTGCAGCGCGGCGCGCAGCGCGCCCGTTGCGCTGACCCCGGCCAGCAGCGCCAGCGTCGGCGGCCCGGACGCCGCGAAGACGACGTCGTCGGCCTGCAGCGCCGGCCCCGCGCCGGCCTGGACGAGAAAGCCGCCGCTGCCGTCGCGCGCGACGCCGCCCACCGGCGTGCCCGTTATCACCCGCACCGTCGTGAACTGCGCCGCCATGCGGCGCAGCGCCTCGCCCATGCCCTGATCGACGACGTAGTACAGGATCGGGTCGGTCGCCGCCGGCGGCAGCGCCTTCGCGGCGAAGACCATCGCCGACCGCGCCGACACGCTGCGTGTCTGCTCGATGTCACCCGACAGGATGGACGCCGCCCACGGCAAGATCATCCCTTCCCATTGCGCGGCGTCGAGGCCCAGCGTCGGCAGCCAGTCGCCGAGCGCGACCTGCCAGGAGGCGTCGCGCTGCTCGCGCCGACTGGCGGCCGAGAAGGCCCGGTTGAACGCCTGCAGCCCGGCGCGGTTCCACGGCGCGACGAGCGGCCAGCCGCGCCCCGGCAGCACCGGCGAGACGAAGCGGGGATGGCCCTCGGACGGCTCGGCGAGCGTGATCGACGCCGCAAAGGCATGCGAACCGCCGGTCGACGGCGGATACAGGCCGAGCGTCTGGAGCAACTGGACGTAGGCGGGATAGGGGCCCGGATGGAAGAACTGCGCGCCGGCATCGACGAGGTACGGGTAGCCGTCGATCTCGAGCTCGACGCCGCGTACGTTGCCGCCGAGTTCGGCCGCGGCCTCGACGAGCACGACGTCGCAGACGCCGTCGAGCAGCCAGGCGCAGGCGACGCCGGCCATGCCGCCGCCGATGACGACGACCCTGCGCATCGGCGCGGCGCGCCCGACGAGCGGCGCGCCCGCGGCGGCCAGCGCGCCGAGCACGGTGCGGCGGTTCGGACCCGAAGCGGCGGTCGTCGATCGCGTCATGGCTGCCTCCTCGCGCTCGCGGTGGACGCGATTGTGCGCGCGTGCGCGCGGGCGTGCACGGCGCCGGATGCGGCGGGTCAGCGCGTGCCTGGCGCGCGGCGCGCAGGCGCCGGGCAGGATGCGAATCGTTGGCCGCTGCGCGTCAATGCGCCGGCTGCAGCTTCTTGCTGCCGTGATTGACCATCACCTTATCGGTCAGCGCGATGCCGAGTGCCGAGAGGATGAAGACGCAGTGGATGATGGTCTGCCACATCACGCTCGCCGCCGTGACCTTGCTGCAGGGCACGCGCGCGCCGAGCGTCGTCGCATCGCACAGCGGCAGACCGAGCGTCCCGGCTTCGATGAAGGTCTTGAGCAGGTGGATCGACGAGATGCCGATGATCGCCATCGCGAGCTTGACCTTGAGCACGCTCGCGTTGACGTGGCTGAGCCACTCCGGCTGATCCGGATGGCCCTGCAGGCCGAGGCGCGAGACGAAGGTCTCGTAGCCGCCGACGATCACCATGATGAGCAGGTTCGAGATCATCACGACGTCGATCAGGCCGAGGACGATCAGCATCACGCCCTGCTCGTTGAGCGTGTCGACGTCGGTGATGAGGTGCCACAGCTCGGCGAGGAACAGGTAGACGTAGACGCCCTGGGCGACGATGAGGCCGAGGTACAGCGGCAGCTGCAGCCAGCGCGAGAAGAAGATCAGGTTCGGCAGCGGCTTGAGTTTGTGTTCCGGCATGATCCGCGTGGAGTTGAAATGGGCGGCAGGATTATCAGGCCGCCCGGTCGTGCCCGACCTCGGACCGGCGCCGCGAGGCCGGTGCCGGATCGGCCGCGCTCAGGCACCGCAGATGGCAGGCAGCAGCTCGCCGATCGGCCCGCGCAGCACGGCGTCGGCGATGGCGTCGAACGGCGTCGGCTGGCCGTTGACGATGACGACGCGGGCGCCGGCGTCCTTCGCACACGGCACGACGCCGGCGACCGGGTAGACGGCGAGCGTCGAGCCGACGGCGAGCAGCAGGTCGGCCTCGCCGGCGCGCTGCATCGCCAGCGCGATCACCTCCGGGACAAGCGCCTGGCCGAACGAGATCGTGTCGCTCTTCAGGATGCCGCCGCACACCGTGCAGGCGGGGTCGGATTCGCCGACGCGCACGCGCTCGAGCGCCTCCTCCATCGGCGCGCGCCGCCCGCAATCCCAGCACATCACGCGGCGCACGCTGCCGTGGACCTCGATCACATCGATCGCGTGGCCGGCGCGCTGGTGCAGTTCGTCGATGTTTTGCGTGACGAGGGCGTGCAGCGTGCCGCGGCGTTCGAG
>JBDHSE010000469.1:0-2560 GCA_039807955.1 Ideonella sp.
TTGCCGTCGACCTTGATGCTGTGCAGTGAGGGTGTCTTCTTCATGGCTTCCCTGAGCAGTCGTCAAGCGGCCCGCATCCTTTCGGGCCGCGTGTTCTGGCGGTCGCGCCAGGCGCGAACGAAGGCGGCGAAACGCGGCGCCCAGTGCGTCCCGGCAATGCTGCGCAGATGCGCGTACGACGCAAGCAGGTTGCCGCAGACGATGCCGTCGTTCGCGCCGTCGATGCCCTGCCCGCGTTCGACGCGATACGCGAACCGGATGTCGGGGTCGAGGTTCGCGAGGCTCGAGTGGTGGAACTCGTGGCAGCGCAGTAGCGCGCCCGGCGCCGGGCTCGCATCCGCGAAGCCCGGCCACGGCATCGCCGCCGTCTCGCGCAGGTGGACGTAGCCTCGGCCCTGCGGCCGATCGTGCATCACGACGTCGGCGGGGATCGCGCCGACCATCTGCGCCTTGCGCCCGCGCCACGCGATGCTGCGCGCGAGGTACATCAAGCCGCCGCATTCGGCGTACGCCGGCAGCCCGGCGGCAAGCAGCTCACGGATCGCAGCGCGCAGCGGCGCGTTGGCCTCGAGCGCGTCGAGGCAGGTCTCGGGGAAGCCGCCGCCGATGAAGAGGCCGTCGATCGCCGGCGGCAGCTTCGCATCGTGCAGCGTGTCGAACGCGACGAGCTGTGCACCCGCCGCCTCGAGCGCCTGCAGGTCGTCCGGATAGTAGAAGCCGAACGCGCGGTCGCGAGCGATGGCGATGCGAAGCGGCGCGCCGCGCGGCGCACTCACCGGCGCGGCTTCGGCGCGCAGCGGAGCGACGACGGCATCGGCGGCCGCACCTTCTTCGTCGCGCCACTCAGCGGCCGACGCGGCGAGCGCGCGCACGCGCTGCAAATCGACCTGCGCGGCGACGACGCGGCCGATTTCGTCGATCCGTTTCTGCACGTCATCGACCTCGGCGCACGGCATCAGCCCGAGGTGGCGTTCGGTGAGGACAAGCCGCTCGTCCTCGGCGACGGCGCCGAGCACCGGCACGTCGGTGTAGTGCTCGATCACGGCGCGCAGCTTGGCCTCGTGGCGGCTGCCGCCGAGGCGGTTGAGGATCACGCCGCCGATGCGGATGCCGGGCTCGAACGCCTGGTAGCCGAGGATCAGCGGCGCGATGCCGCGCGTCATGCCGCGCGCGTCGAGCACGAGCAGCACCGGCAGGCCGAGCCGCATCGCGAGCGCCGCGTTGCTGTTGCTGCCGTCGAGCGCGAGGCCGTCGTACAGGCCCTTGTTGCCTTCGACGATCGCCAGATCGGCACCGCGCAGCGCGCCGCCGAAGCAGCGCGCGAGCGCGGCGTCGGCCATCAGGTAGGCGTCGAGGTTGAAGCAGTCGCGGCCGGCGGCGCGCGCGAGCCACATCGGGTCGATGTAGTCGGGCCCCTTCTTGAACGGCTGCACACGCAGGCCCTGCGCGGCGAACGCGGCGCACAGGCCGAGCGTGATCGTCGTCTTGCCCGACGACTTGTGCGCCGCGGAGACGAGCAGGCGGTCGATTCTCATGCCGCCGCCCTTCCCTTGTCCTGCGCCGGAATGAACTCGAGCAGGTGCACGCCGGCGGCGGTGACGACGAATGCCGCCGCCAGCCCGCCGACGCCGAGCAGCCATTCGGGAAGCGTTGGCGTGTACGGCGAGATCGCGCCGTCGGCGAAGCTGCTGCTCGCCGCGTAGCCGGGGAAGATGTCGAGCGGGAACGCCTGCCCGCCGACGATGAAGACGTAGAGCCACGCGAACGCGCCGAGCACGGCGAGCAGCGCGGCGGCAAGCAGCGCTCCTGCGCCCGGCGGTTCGCGGCGCAGCAGCAGCACGAGCGGCAGCACGCTGCCGGCGAGCACATAGCCGCTCCAGAACAGCCACGGGTAGATGCCGCCTTCGACGAGGATGAAGCGCTCGAACGCCTGCTGGCGCGCGAAGTACAGGTTCGTCGCGTGATGGACGGCGACGAAGAAGAGCGCCGCGGCGACGAAGATCGCCAAGAGCCGCGCGCTGCGGCGCTCGAACTCGGGCTCGGCGCCGCCGCCGTTCCACGCCTGCAACGCCGATCGCACGACGACAAACACCGCGAGCCCCCAGCTGAACGACATGAAGATGAAGAGCGGCGCGAGGATCGCCGACCCGTACGCCTGGCGCGCGACGAGGAAGGCGAAGATCGACCCGGTGCCGGTCGTCAGCACGAGGCGCCAGATCAGCACGGCGATACCCGCCGGCCGCGTCCAGACGTTCATGCGGCGCTCGAACATCGTCCACAGATAGACGAGCGCGACGCCGACCATGCCCGAGTAGAGAAACACGTTCCACGCGAACACCGAGCTGAAGTTGTAGTGCGTCGCGGCGACGATGACGCGATCCGGGCGGCCAAGGTCGAGCATCAGCACCATCAGGCCGCCGCCGAGCAGCGCGATGCACAGCAAGGCCGAGAGCCGCGCCCACGGCTTGTAGACGGCCTGGCCGAAGACCGACGCGATCGACGCCACGTTGAGGACGCCCGACGCGGCGACGATCATGAAGATCGCGAACACGTGCGGCAG
>JBDHSE010000027.1:0-16498 GCA_039807955.1 Ideonella sp.
TGCCGTTGACGCGGCAGATCACCGGCTTGTCGCAGGCGAGGATCGCCGAGACCATGTCGTTGAAGAGCCGCATGTACTGGCGGTACTCCTGCGGATGGCCGGCGTAGTACTCGGCGTACTCCTTCGTGTTGCCGCCGGTGCAGAACGCCTTGTCGCCGGCGCCGGTGAAGACGACGCAGCTCACGTTGCGCGCGTTGCTCGCCGAGCGGAAGGCGAGGATCACGCCCTTGACCATGTCGGTCGTGTAGGAGTTGAACTGGCCCGGGTTGTCGAGCGTGATCCAGGCGTTGAAGAGGCCTTCGGCGAGGCTGCCGTCGGGCCGCTTGGCCGGGCGCAGTTCGTACTTGACGCCGGGGCGCGAGATGTCGTCGACGATGTCGTGGTTCTTGAAGTCCCGTTGGGGGCGCGCGGCGGTGGATGCGTTCATTTTCTGCTCCAGGTTCAGGTCGGAATGAGGATCGCGCGGCGTTTGATCTCGCGGTTGTGGACCGCGGCGAACACCGCGTTGATGTCGTGCAGCGGATGGGTCTCGATGAAGGGCTCGATGTGGACCTTGCCGTCGAGCACCATGTCGAGCGCCGCGGGGTAGAACTCGGGCGGGCAACCCCAGTTGCCGATCGCGCGCGCGTCGAAGGCCATCAGGTTGGACAGGCGGACCTCGACCCTGTCCATCGTGAAGCCGACGACCGACAGCGTCGCGCCGTGCACCAGCAGGTTGAACGCGGTGAGCTGGCCGGGCGCGGTGCCCGAGCATTCGAAGATGAACCACTCGGTCGAGCGCAGACCCTGCTGCTTGGCGAAGGCGTTGATCGCCGTCTTCAGCGCCTTGGCGTCCATGCCGCGGCTGTTGAGGGTGAGCGACGCGCCGTGTCCGGAGATCGCCTCGAGCTTGGCGTCGTCGACGTCGATCGCGACGACCGTCGCGCCGAACGCGGCCGCCACCTGCACGCAGTAGCCGCCGACGCCGCCGGCGCCGATCACGACGGCGAGGCTGCCGGGCGTGACGCCGGCGCGGCGCACCGCCTGGTAGGGCGTCGTCAGCGCGTCGGCGACGATCGAGACCTCGGCGATCGACAGCCCGGCGCGTTCGAGGCGCGCCAGATCGACCTCGCACAGCCCGCGGCCGGGGACGACGATGTGCGTCGCGAAGCCGCCCTGGATGTCGTTGCCGGGCATCTTCTGCGTGCGGCAGATCGTCGAGAGCCCGCGCTTGCACAGGTCGCATTCGCCGCACGGCAGCACCGCCGGGACGATGACGGACTTGCCGATCCAGCCTTCGGCGCCGGCGCCCGCGGCGACGACGCGGCCGCTGATCTCGTGGCCGAGCGCGAGCGGCAGCGGCTGGTTGGTGCGCACGCCGTCGTAGTAGTAGCCGAGGTCGGTGTGGCACACGCCGCAGCCGGCGATCGCGACGACGACCTCGCCGGCCTTCGGTTCGGCCTGGAACGCGGCGCGTTCCATCGGCGCCTTCGGCGCGGTCATCAGCCAACGGTGTGCATCGATGCTCATCGGTTTCCTCCGCGTCGCGCGCCTTGGTTCGATGCCCCCTCAGGCGCTCATTTTTCGGTTGATCGCAGGGCCCAAACTGGTAAACTGGTACTGCAATGCCGGTTTAAGGCATTGTGATGACGAATGCTTGCGCACTCTTTGATCTGGGTCAGTAACAAGGGCGCGCCCAAAACGTTTACTCGGCAGCAGTAATGAGCAAGGAGCATGGCTGTGGATGTGATTTCGAGTCCTGAAGTGGCGGCCCGCGAAGCGCCGTCGGAAGGGGCCGCCAACGAATGCGCGAGCCTGTCGATCGCGCTTGCCGGCAGCGGCGGCAGCGGCGTGATGACGGCGGGCACGCTGCTGCTCGACGCCGCGGCGCGCGCCGGCCTGTACGGGCTGATGGTGCGCACCAGCGGGCCGCAGATTCGCGGCGGCGAGGCGGCCGGCTTGCTGCGCATCGGGCGCACGCCGCTCGAGTCGCTCGACGACCGCTTCGACCTGCTGCTCGCGATCGACTGGTTGAACATCAACCGCTTCGCCGACGAGATCCCGCTGGATGCGCGCAGCCTGATCGTCGGCGACGCCGACAGCGGCGCCGCGCCCGACGTCTTCCTCGCGACCGGGACGCGCTCGGCGTCGCTGCCGCTGAAGACGATGGTGAAGGCGATTCCGGGCAGCTGGATCAACATGGCCGCGCTCGGCGTCGCCGGCGCCCTCGCCGGGCTGCCGGCCGAAGCGCTCGAAGCGGCGGTGCGCGCGAGCTGGAAGCGCAGCGAAGGCGCGCTCGAGGCGAACCTGAAGGCGCTGCACGCCGGTATCGCCGCGGCGGCCGACCTGCCGGCGCTGCCGCGGCTGGCGAAGGCCGGCGCGCAGGCGGCGAAGGACGGCGCGGCACGCTGGATGCTGAGCGGCAACGAGGCGACCGGCGCCGGTGCATTGCGCGGCGGCATCCGCTTCGTCGCCGCCTACCCGATCACGCCGGCGACCGAACTGCTCGAGTGGATGTCGCCGGCGCTCACCCGCGTCGGCGGCTCGCTGCTGCAGGCGGAAGACGAGCTGGCGTCGGTCAACATGATCATCGGCGCGTCGTTCGGCGGCGTGCCGTCGCTGACGGCGACGTCCGGGCCGGGGCTCGCGCTGATGACCGAGGGCATCGGCCTGGCCGTCGCGTCCGAGACGCCGATCGTCGTCGTCGACGTCATGCGTGGCGGGCCTTCGACCGGCATCCCGGCCAAGAGCGAACAAAGCGACCTGTCGTTCGCCGTCAACGGCCTGCACGGCGATGCGCCGCGCCTCGTCGTCGCGCCGAGTTCGATCGCGGACTGCCTGCCGACGGCCGCCTGGGCGGTCGAGTTGGCCGAGGCGCTGCAGGCGCCGGCGATCCTGCTGACCGACCAGTTCATGGGCCAGTCGCGCGCGATCATCGACCAGCCGGCCGGCGAGCCGGTCGCACCCAAGCGCCTGGTCGCCGAGCCGCACGCGCCGGACTACAAGCGCTACCGCGACACGCCGTCGGGCGTCTCGCCGATGGCGATCCCGGGCAACCCCGGCACCGAGTACACCGCCGACGGCCTTGAGCACAGCGAGGCGGCGATCCCGAGCAGCCAGGCGCGCGACCACAAGCTGCAACTCGACAAGCGCGAGCGCAAGCTGATGCTGCACGACTACGGCAGCCGCTGGGCCGACGTCGAGGGCGACGCGCCGCTCGCCGTCATCACCTTCGGCTCGGCCTCGGGCCCGGTGCGCGAGGCGATCGCGCGCGCCGCGGTGCAGGGTGTCAAGGTGCGCCTCGTCGTGCTGCGCCTGCTCGCGCCGTTGCGCGAGGCGGCGTTCGCCGAGGCGCTGCGCGGCGTCGAGCGGGTGATGGTCGTCGAGCAGAACCACGGCGCGCAACTGCTGCGCTACCTGCGCGGCACGCTCGACCTGCCGGGACGGCCGGCGAGTTTTCACAAGCCGGGGCCGCTGCCGCTGCGCCCGGCCGAGGTCTGCGCCGCGCTCGTCGCGTGGGCCGCCATCGGAACAGCACAGAAGGAAGCAGCATGAACGACGTTGCAACGCCGGACGCACCGGCCACCCCGGCCGCGCGCAGCGCGGCCGACTACAAGTCGAAGGTCAAGCCGATCTGGTGCCCGGGCTGCGGCGACTTCTCGGTGCTCGGCGCGATCACGCGCGCGCTCGCGCTGCTGCAGCTCGAGCAGCACAACGTCGCCGTCGTCTCGGGCATCGGCTGCTCGTCGCGCATTCCGGCCTACACCTCGTGCTACGGCTTTCACGGCGTGCACGGCCGCTCGCTCGCCGCCGCGACCGGGCTGAAGGCGGCGCGCCCCGACCTGACGGTGCTCGTCGCCAGCGGCGACGGCGACGGCTACTCGATCGGCGGCAACCACTTCATGCACGCCTGCCGCCGCAACGTCGACCTGACCTACATCGTGATGGACAACCACGTCTACGGCATGACGAAGGGCCAGGCCTCGCCGACGACCGAACCCGACTGGGACAACAAGCTCTCGCCCGGCGGCACCGGCATCCGCTCGTACCACCCGCTCGTCATCGCGCTCGCGTCGGGCGCCAACTTCGTCGCCCGCGCGTTCTCGGGCGACCTGCACGGCACGGCGCAGATGATCGCGCAGGGCATCCAGCATCCGGGCTTCTCGTTCATCGAGGTGATGAGCCCTTGCGTGACGTTTAGACCCGAGCAGCGCGAGTGGAAGGAGAAGGTCCATCCGGCCACCGTCGGCCCGACGAACGACGCGGCGCGCGCGGCACGCCGCATCATGACCGACGACGGCTTCAACATCGGCGTGCTCTACGCCGGCGAGCGCGCGCCGTATCCGGTCGGCGGCAAGCCGCCGCGCAGCACCGTGGCCGAGATCGAAGGGGAGTTCGCACTGTGAGCATCGATACGAATGCGGGCGGCCACGCCGTGCACGCCCCCGAGACGCTCGAGGAATTCATGCTCCAGGCGCTGGCGATGGAGCGCGACGCGATCGACCGCTACACCGATTTCGCCGACCAGATGGAGACCCACAACAACCGCGAGGTCGCGGCGCTGTTTCGCACGATGGCGAACTACGAGACGAAGCATGCGCAGGAGATCATGGACCAGATGGGCTGGAAGGAGCCGCCGGTGCTTGCGCTGCAGGGCGTGCGCTGGGCCGGCTTCGATTCGCCCGAGGCGCCGGCGATCGATTCGGTGCACTACCTGATGCAGCCGTGGCACGCGCTGCAGCTCGCGCTCGCCGCCGAGCAGCGCGCCGAGGCCTTCTTCGGCGAGCTTGCCGCGGCGGCGACAAACGACGTGGTGCGCGCCAAGGCGCTCGAACTGCAGGCCGAGGAGGCCGAGCACGTCGAACTCGTCAAGACCTGGATGACGAAGGTGCCCAAGCCCGATCGCGACTGGGCCAACGACCCGGACCCGCCGCGCTACATCGATTGACCAACTCGAAAAGGGAGAACGCTATGAGAGTCCTGTTGCCCGAAGGCTGGAAAGCTCCGATCGGCTACGCCAACGGCATCGAGGCCGAAGGCCGGATCGTCTTTGTCGCCGGCCAGGTCGGCTGGAATGCGCAGCAGATCTTCGAATCCGAAGACATCGTGCCGCAGTTCCGGCAGGCGTTGCTCAACATCCTTGCCGTGCTGAAGGAGGCGGGCGGCGAGGCCAAGCACATCTGCCGCATGACGGCGTACTGCTGCGACAAGCCGGCCTACATGGCGGCGCGCCGCCAGCTCGGCGCGATCTGGCGCGAGCTGATCGGCAACCACTATCCGGCGATGAGCATGATCTTCGTCGTCGACCTGCTCGACAACCCGGGCAAGATCGAGCTCGAGGCGACGGCCGTCCTGCCCAAGCGTTGACAGGCGTGCGCGCCGTGGACTACGAGGACATCCTCTACGAGGTCCGCAACGCGACGGCGTGGATCACGATCAACCGCGCCGCGAAGATGAACGCGTTTCGCGGCCGCACCTGCGACGAGCTGATCGACGCGCTGCTGCGCGCCGGCTACGACCGCGCGATCGGCGCGATCGTGCTGGCCGGCGCCGGCGACAAGGCGTTTTGCACCGGCGGCGACCAGTCCGCGCACGAGGGCCAGTACGACGGCCGCGGCACGATCGGCCTGCCGATGGAGGAACTGCACGCCGCGATCCGCGACGTGCCGAAGCCGGTCGTCGCCCGCGTGCAGGGCTATGCGATCGGCGGCGGCAACGTGCTGTGCACGATCTGCGACCTGACGATCGCCTCCGAGCGCGCGATTTTCGGTCAGGTCGGCCCGAAGATGGGCTCGGTCGATCCGGGCTACGGCACGGCGCTGCTGGCGCGCGTCGTCGGCGAGAAGAAGGCGCGCGAGATGTGGTACCTGTGCCGCCGCTACAGCGCCGCCGAGGCGCTCGCGATGGGGCTCGTCAACGCGGTCGTGCCGCACGACCAGCTCGACGCCGAAGTGCAGCAGTGGTGCGACGAGATCAGCGACAAGAGCCCGACCGCGATCGCGATCGCCAAGCGCTCGTTCAACATGGACACGGCGCACCAGAGCGGCATCGCCGGCATGGGGCTCTATGCGCTCAAGCTCTACTACGACACCGACGAATCGCGCGAGGGCGTGCGCGCGTTCCAGGAGAAGCGCAAGCCCAACTTCAGGCGCTATTCGAAATAGCGCGGGGAAGGAGCGCTGCGCTCGGCGGCGCGGCTCGAAGCCACCGCGATCTTCTCGCTAGAACTGCGGGTAGGTATTCGTCCGAAATACATCGCGCGGCAGCGGCGGCGCGATGTATATTTTCGTTTTCGACGTGATGCGCATCGGCGCGTCGGGTTTCCAGGTGGCCCGCACGCGCGATCCGGCGACGGAATGCGGGGCGCGTGCAGGAGCCTGGCCCGCCATATAGGCCTTGGCGAGGACGTCGCTCGCAAAATAGCGGACGCGATGGGCGGAGGTCTTGATGCGGACGATCCGTCCCTCTTTGACCAACGCTTCGGCGGCGCGGCGGACGCGCTCGGGCGAATACCCCGTCAATTCACTTGCAGCGAAACCGTTCGGATTTGCCGCGAGCTCGATGAGTTTGAGGTCGAAACCAGATTGCAGATTTGAGTTTCTCATGCAGTGGATTATATGAGAAATCGATTTCTGGCACAAGTTGCAGGGTAATTCCAGCATTGTTTTTCTGGTATGCGGGGCAAGTGACGTGAATCCCGAATCGAACCCGGCCACAAAATCTGCCGTTGCCATCGGCGGTGGCGGCCTTTCGATCGCCGCCACCGCGGCCCGGGCTTTCGCCGCCTGGCTCGTCATCCTTGGTCTTGCGATCGGCAACGGTGTCCTGCGCGAGAGCGTGCTGATCCCGGCGCTTGGCAGCGTCGCGGGCCTGATGCTGAGCGGCGTCATCCTCGCGGCCTGCGTGCTTGCGGTGGCGATGCTGCTGGTCGCCCGCCTCGGGCGGCTGTCGTCCCGAAGCTGCCTCGGCATCGGCGCGTTCTGGCTCGCGCTCACGCTCGCCTTCGAGTTCGGCTTCGGCCGCGTCGTCGCGCACAAGACGTGGGCGCAACTGCTCGATGCCTACACGTTTCGCGGCGGCAACCTCTGGCCTGTCGTGCTGATCGTCGTCTTGTTGGCGCCGCTGATCGCGGCGAGGCTGCGGCGCCGCCGCGCCGGGTAGCGCTCGGGCCCCGCGCTGAACGCGCTCAGGCGGTGAGCGTTGGCGCGGGCGTCACTTGCGCCGACACCGGCGGTTCGCCCCATTCGCGCCAGTCCTCGCCGAAGAGCTCGACCGGGTGTTGCGTGCGCTCCGAGCCGTTGCCGCACAGCATCGCGTTGGCCGCGCAATAGCGGTCGCAGCCCCAGCAGGTTCGCTCGGGGTGGGCCGGGGAGTCGGGGAACTTCTTGGCCATGACGATGTGACGGATGCGCGAGCATAGCACATAAGATGCAAGAAAGATACTTGTTTTAACGCCGCCAGCTGATGGCGCGGCCGCGTGCGTCCCTGTTCGTCGCGCGGACCGGTCTGCGGCGCCGGGGTCGCGCGCCGATCGGTCTGTTATCTTCGTTGCGATGGCACAGGCACCCAACCCGACGCGCTGGAAGAAGCGGCTGCTTGTCGCAGCAATCGCCGTCGTGCTGCTGATCGGCGGCGGGTACGCCGCGCTCGTCGTCGCGTTTCCAGCCGAGCGGATCGCCGCGCTCGCCGCGCAGCAGGTCAGTGCGCGCACCGGGCGCGAGTTCCGGATCGACGGCGCTCTGACGTGGCGCGTGCTGCCGAGGATCGCCGTCGTCGCCGACCGCCTCGTGCTCGGCAACGCGGCGTGGGGGTCGCGCAAGGAGATGGCGCGCGTCGGGCATGCGGCGTTCGAGCTGGAACTGTGGCCGCTGCTGCAGGGCGACGTCGAGATCGGCAGCGTCGAACTCGACGGCGTCGACCTGCTGCTCGAGACCGATCGCAACGGCGAGGGCAACTGGGTCTTCGCACCCGGGCCGCGCGACGAGCCGGGCGCGCCGGACGAGGGCAAGGGCCCGCGCGCGTTCGAGCTCGAGTCGCTGCGCCTGCGCGACGCGACATTCGCCTATCGTGACGGGCGCGACCCCGGCGTGCAGCACACGATCGCGCTGGCGAGCCTCGAACTCGATCGCAACGCAACGGGCAACCGCATCGACGCGCGGTGGAGCGTGCGCCAGCAGGACTGGCGCGCGACGGGGCAACTCGGGGCGCTCGCCGCGCTGCTCGCCGATAGCGGCGATTGGCCGTTCGATCTCGAGTTGAAGACCGAAGGCGCGACGATCGCGGCAAAGGGCGAACTGTTGCGCGCGAGCAAGCCGGCTGCGGTGCGGCTGGTTCTCGACGCAAAGGCGGACAAGCCGGCCGCGCTCGCGCCGTGGGTCGACGCGATCGAACGCGTGCCGCTGCCGATCGAGGCGAAGGCAACGCTCGTCGCATCCGGCAAGTCGGTGAAGGCCGATCCGCTGACGCTGTCGGCCGCCGGCCAGGCGCTCGCGGGGCGCGCAACGTGGCGAAGCGGCGAACCCTGGCGGCTCGACGCCAGCCTGAAGGGCGGGACGATCGATCTGGCGAGCGTGCTGGCCAAGCCGCCCGCAAGCGGCTCGGGATCGGCGAAATCGGGTGCTGACTCGGGCGCGCTCTTCGGTGACACCAAGCTGCCGATCCCCGATCTGCCGCAGGCGATCGCGAAGGTCGATCTGCGCATCGGGCAGTTGCGCCTGCCCGGTGCGCCGGCGCTCTCGGACCTTGCGGCGAATATCAACCTCCAGCCCGGCGTACTGCGCGTCGAGCCGCTTGGCTTCGGCGTCGCCGGCGGCAAGCTGCAGGGCGGCGTCACGCTGCGTCCGGGCGCCGTGCCGCGGCTCGACGTGAAGCTCGATGGCAGCGGCATGTCCGCCGAAGTCCTCGCGCGCGCGATCGGCAACTCGCAGATCGGCGGCGGCCAGGTCCAGGTCAATGCGGCGCTCGCGATGGCGGGCAGCACGCCGCGCGCACTTGCGGCGGGCGCGAACGGCGATCTGCTGGTCTCGATCAAGGATGCGACGCTTGCGGCTGGCGTTCTCCCGGCCGGCTCGAACCTGCTGCCGCGCCTGCTGCAGATCGTGCAGCCCGGGCGCGGCGCGGCCAACGCAACGACCGTTGAATGCGCTGTCGTGCGGCTGCCGCTGAAGAACGGCGTTGCGACCGTCGATCGATCGATCGCCGCCGAGACGAGCGAGCTGACGTTCTCCGCGTCGGGCCGCATCGACCTGCGCGATCAGACGCTCGAGCTTGCGATCCGCCCCGGCACGCGCCAGGTGCTCGGCGTCAACCCGGCGCAGCTGGCGTCGGTCGTCGTCGCGAAGGGGCCGATTGGCGACCCCAAGCTCACGATCGACGCTCAGGGCGTCGCGAACATCGCGCTGTCGATCGGCGCGGCGGCGGCCACCGGCGGCTGGTCCGCGCTCGCGCGCAACCTGGTCCAGAAGGCGACCGACCCGCACCCCTGCGTCTTCGCGCTGACCGGCGTCGAGGCCAAGGCGCCCGCCGCGCCCGCGGGCCCGGCCGCCAAGCCGCCTTCGAAGCCGCCCGCGCCCGAGGGCCTCGGCAAGCTGCTGCGCGGCCTCTTCAAGTAGCCGACAGGCGCCGCGCGGCGGCGTCGATCGACACCCGCAGCGCGGCGAGGTCGGCGTTCACCGGGAACTGCGGGAACTCGGCGACGACGTTGGCCGGCGGGTGGATCAAGAAGCCGGCGTCGGCCGCCATCAGCATCCCGATGTCGTTGTACGAATCGCCGGCCGCGATGACGCGGTAGTTCAGGCTCTTGAACGCCTCGACGGCGCGCCGCTTCTGGTCCGGCTGGCGCAGCCGGTAGCCGACGACGAAGCCGTCGGCGTCGATCTCGAGGCGGTGGCACAGCAGTGTCGGGCGGCCGAGCTGGCGCATCAGCGGGTCGGCGAACTCGTAGAAGGTGTCCGACAGGATCACGACCTGGTAGTGCGCGCGCAGCGCGTCGAGGAAGTCCTTCGCGCCCGGCAGCGGCGCCATCGCCGCGATCACGGCCTGGATGTCGGCGAGCCTCAGGCCGTGCTCGCGCAGCAGCGCGAGGCGGTAGCGCATCAGCTTGTCGTAGTCGGGCTCGTCGCGCGTCGTGCGCGCGAACGCGGCGATGCCGGTTTGCTTGGCGAAAGCGATCCAGATCTCGGGGACGAGGACGCCTTCGAGATCGAGGCAGACGAGGTGCATGAGGGGGGGGCTCCGGGGCGAGGCGGCGATCGTAGCGCAGCCCGGTCGCGCACCGGCCGCGCACGCCGGCCGCACGAAGGTCCACGCTGCGCCGTGGCGGCTGTGGCCGCCGCTTGTGCGGCGGCGGCGAAACTGCTAAACCGGCAGCGTTGTCGGCGCTTCGGCAGACGGTTCTGCCGGCGCTGCGGCAAGGGGGCTGCCCGGCGGCGCGGCGACTGCGCGTTTGCCCGATTGACAAGCCCCGAAGTTTGTATACAGTGTACGGTACGCATCGGGCGGACCCCGCTTTCGGAGACCTTCCTTGCCCCCTTCGCTCAAACCGGTCAAGCGCCAGGCGGCGCTCGGCGACCAGGTCTACCAGGCGCTGCAGACGCACCTGCGCAGCGGCGCGATCGTCGCCGGGCAGCCGTTGCAGGAGGTGCAGCTCGCCGAGCGGCTGGGCGTCTCGCGCACGCCGGTGCGCGAAGCGATGATGCGGCTGTCGAGCGAAGGGCTGCTCACGACTGTCGGCCGCAGCTTCGTCGTTCCCGCGCTGACGATGCGCGACGTCGACGAGATCTACGAAATCCGCTTCCTCGTCGAGCCGGCGGCACTGCGCCGCGTCGCCGCGCTGACGCGCGACGCCGCCGTGCGCGCGCCGATCGATGCCGCGCTCGCCGACGCGATCGGCGCCGACGCGACGGGCGACGCGCTGCGCTTTCGCGATGCGGCGGCGCGCTTTCGCGGCGCCTGGCTCGCGCTCGTGCCGAACGCGCGGCTGGTGCGCGTCGTCGAGCAGTACGCCGACCACATGCAGCACATCCGCATCCTGACGCTCGGCGACGCCGCGGTGCGCGCGATCGTGCTGCGCGGTCTGAAGGGCGTCGCCGCCGCGCTCGCCAGGGGCGACGGCGACCGCGCCGCCGCAGCGATGGAAGACAACCTGCGCGAGGCGCGCAAGGCCTTCATCGCCGCCGCTGCGCTGGACGACGCGCCGGCCGCGGGCGAAGCCGCCCACGGTGGCGCGGGCCGCACGCAGCGCGCGCCGCACAGCTTGAAACCGGACGCCGCACTGCGCGGCGCGAATCCGCATCGGCGCCAGCCGGCGCCGCCTTCCGCACGGAGCAACGCATGAACTACCTCGCCGAAATCCCCTATGGCGCCTACTGGAGCACGCCGTTCGCGCGCTGGCAGGGCAGCTTCGCGAATCTGCACAGCGTCGAGTTCGCCGCCCATGTCGCCAAGCGCGAACTGGCGCGCCGCAAGATCGACCCTGCGGTGTTCGACTACGCGGCGCTCGGCATCTCGGTGCCGCAGAAGGCGTCGTTCTACGGCGCGCCGTGGCTGATGGGATTGATCGGCGCCGGCAAGGTCGGCGGGCCGACGCTGATGCAGGCCTGCGCGACCGGCGTTCGCACGCTGCTCGCCGCGGCGCAGGAAATTCAGTGCGGCATGGCGCACACCGCGCTCGTCGTCAACTGCGACCGTACCTCCAACGGCCCGCACCTGTACTACCCGAACCCGCGCGGCCCGGGCGGCACCGGCGTCGCCGAGGACTGGGTGATGGACAACTTCGGCTGCGACCCGCTCGGCGGACACTCGATGCTGAAGACGGCCGAGAACGTCGCCGCCAAGCTCGGCATCGCGACCACCGAGCAGCACGAGGTCGTGCTGCGCCGCGAGCAGCAGTACCGCGACGCGCTGGCCGACAACAGCGCCTTCCTGCGCCGCTTCATGACGCTGCCGTTCGAGGTGCCGGCGCCCGGCTTCAAGAAGACGGCGGCAACGATCGAGGGCGACGAGGGCATCAACCATTCGACGCCCGAGGGCCTGGCCAAGCTGCGCCCGGTGCTCGAAGGCGGCACCGTGACCTACGGCGGCCAGACCCATCCAGCCGACGGCAACGCAGCGATCGTCGTCACAACCCGCGAACGCGCGCGCGAGCTTGCGGCGAACCCGAAGATCGCGGTGCGGCTGCACGGCTTCGGCCTCGCGCGCGCCGAGCTCGCGCACATGCCCGAGGCAACGGTGCCGGCGGCGCAGAGCGCGCTCGCGCAGGCCGGCAAGAGCGTCGCGCAGATGGCGGCGATCAAGACGCACAACCCGTTCGCGCTGAACGACATCGTCTTCGCGCGCGCCACCGGCTGCAAGCTCGAGACGATGAACAACTTCGGCTGCTCGCTCGTCTGGGGCCACCCGCAGGCGCCGATGGGTACGCGCTCGATCATCGAACTGATCGAGGAGCTTGCGCTGCGCGGCGGCGGCTTCGGCCTCTTCACCGGCTGCGCGGCGGGCGACACCGCGATGTCGGTCGTCCTCGAGGTCGGCGACGCCTGAACCGGCCGTGGCGGCGATGAACCCTTACGACTGGATCGCCGGCCACGCCGAGCGCACGCCCGACAAGACGGCGATCCGCTCGGGCGCCGGCGACTGGACGTACGCGCGGCTCGCGCGCGAAGCGGCGCGGCTCGCGGTGGCGCTCGTGGCAAGCAACGTCAGGCACGGCGACCGCGTCGCCTTCCTCGGCCTGAACTCGGCGCAGGAACTCGCGCTGCTCGCCGCCTGCGCACGGCTCGGTGCGATCTTCATGCCGCTGAACTGGCGCCTCACGCTGCACGAGTTGCGCCAGCTGATCGCCGACAGCGAGCCTGCGGCGATCGTCGCCGGTGCCGACTTCGTCGAGACCTGCCAGACGCTCGGCGCCGATCTGCCGAGCGCGACGCGCGTCGCGCAGGGCGGCGCCGTGCCGCCCGGCTGGCTCGGCTACGACGCGTTTGTCGCGCGCGGCGACGGCGCGCCGACGCCGGCCGCGGCCGGCCAGCCGCAGGACACGCTGCTGCTGTGCTACACGTCGGGATCGACCGGTGTGCCCAAGGGCGTGATGCTTTCGCAGGACGCGGTGCGCGTCAACGCGGAGCACAGCATCGAGATGCACTCGATGCGCGCGGGCGACGTCGTCCTCTCGACGCTGCCGCTCTTTCACGTCGGCGGACTCAACAACCAGACGACGCCGGCGCTGTGCGCCGGCGCGACGGTCGTGCTGCATCCGAAGTTCGAGGTCGACACGACGTTCGATGCGATCGAGCGCGACGCCGTCACGCTCACCGTGCTCGTCCCGGCGCAGCTGATGGCGATGTTCGCGAGCCCGCGCTGGGCCGGCGCCGACCTGTCGCGGCTGCGCATGATCGCGACCGGGTCGACGGTCGTTCCCGAGCACGTCACGCGCGGCGTCCATGCGCGCGGCATACCGCTCGTGCCGATCTACGGCGCGACCGAGACCTGCCCGATCGCAGCCTACCTCACGCCCGACGACGCGCTGCGCAAGGCCGGCTCGACCGGCCGCGTCGCGCGCCACTGCGAGCTGCGCATCGTCGACGAACTCGACAACGACGTCGCGCCCGGCGCGCGCGGCGAGGTGCTCGTGCGTGGGCCGAACGTGATGAGCGGCTACTGGCGCAAGCCCGAGGCAAGCGCCGCCGCGCTGGCCGGCGGCTGGTTTCACAGCGGCGACCTCGGGCGGATCGACGCCGACGGCTACCTGTGGATCGACGGCCGGGTGAAGGACCTGATCATCTCCGGCGGCGAGAACATCGCGCCGGCCGAGATCGAGAACGTGCTGCTCGAAAGCGGCGACATCGCCGAGGTCTCGGTCGTCGGCGCGGTCGACGCGCGCTGGGGCGAAATCGTCGTCGCCGTCGTCGCGCCGCGCCCCGGCCGCGAGCTGAGCGCCGAGCGCGTGCTCGCGCTGCTCGACGGCCGCATCGCCCGCTACAAGCATCCGAAGCGCGTCGTGTTCGTCGACGCGCTGCCGAAGACGGCGCTCGGCAAGGTCCGCAAGGAAGACGTGCGCCGCCTCGTCGCGGCCGAACCGCGCGCCACCCACAGCCCCAGGACGGAGAACATGCCATGACGCTGAAGATCGGAATTGACGTCGGCGGAACCTTCACCGATTTCGTCGTCGCCCGCGACGGCGCCGAGCCGGCGATCTTCAAGAGCCTGTCGACGCCCGACGATCCGTCGATCGCCGTCGTCAACGGCCTGACGGACATCGCCGCGTCGATGGACCCGCCGCTCACGCTCGAGGCGTTCGCCGCGACGATCGACACCATCGTCCACGGCACGACGGTGACGACCAATGCGACGCTGACCCACACCGGCGCCAAGTGCGGCCTGCTGACGACCGAAGGCGTGCGCGACGCGCTCGAGATGCGCCGCGGCATCCGCGAGGAGCAGTACAACAACCGCTTCACGAACGTGCGCCCGCTCGTGCCGCGCGCGCGCCGCGCCGGCATCAAGGGCCGCATCGACCGCGACGGCGCGGAGGTCGAGCCGCTCGACACCGCGGCGATCGAAGCCGAACTCGCCTCCTGGAAGAAGGCCGGCGTGCAGGCGGTCGCCGTCTGCTTCATGAACTCGTTCGCCAACCCGGCGCACGAGCAGGCCGCCGCCGCCCTCGTGCGCAAGGCGATGCCCGAGGCGTACCTGTCGGTGTCGACCGAGGTGCTGCCGTCGATCCGCTTCTACGAGCGCGTGAGCACGACGGCGCTCAACGCCTACGTCGGCCCCAAGCTGCTGCACTACCTCGACCAGCTCGTCTCGCGGCTGGCGGGCATCGGCTTCAAGGGGCTGTTGATGATCATGCAGTCCAACGGCGGCGTGATCTCGCCGCAGGCGGCGCGCGACAAGGCGGCGCTGACGCTGCTCTCCGGCCCGGCGGGCGGGCCGGGGGCGGGGCTCTTCTACGCCGGCGCGCACGGCCAGGACCGCTGCATCACGACCGACATGGGCGGCACGAGCTTCGAGGCGTCGGTCGCCGTCGGCGCGCCGATGGTCAAGAACGACGGCGAGATCGCGCGCCACAAGATCGCGCTGCCGATGCTCGACATCCACACGATCGGCGCCGGCGGCGGCTCGATCGGCTGGCTCGACGAAGGCGGCATGCTGCGCATGGGGCCGGCGAGCGCCGGCGCCGACCCCGGCCCGGCCTGCTACGGCAAGGGCGGGAAACTGCCGACGACGACCGACGCCAACGTCGTGCTCGGCTACCTCGACCCGGCGTTCTTCGCCGGCGGGCGCATGGCGCTCGACGTGAACGCGGCGCGCGCCGCGATCGAGGAGCACATCGCCAAGCCGATGGGATTGAGCGTCGAGCAGGCGGCGGCCGGCATGTACCGCGTCGCCTGCAACAACATGGCGCAGGGCGTGCGCGAGGTGACGATCAAGCGCGGCTTCGACCCGCGCGAGTTCCCGATCATCCCCGGCGGCGGCGCCGGCCCGATCCACGGCTGCCTGATCTGCAGCGAGTTGGAGATTCCGCTCCTGATCGTGCCGCGCGAGGCCTCCGTCCTGTGCGCCTTCGGCATGCTGATGTGCGAGCTGCGCCACGACTACGTGCGCACCTTCGTCTCGCGCCTGGACGGCATCGACTGGGAGCGACTCGCCGAATTCGTCGCCGCGATGTCGGCCGAGGGTCATCAGGCGCTCGCCGACGAGCGCGTGCCGCCGGCGCGCCGGCGCGTCGAGCTGCGGCTCGACTGCCGCTACCTGAAGCAGTACCACGAGGTCTCGGTCGAGGTGGCGCTCGAAGCCGTCGCCAAACGCGACGCGGCGGCGATCGCATCCGCCTTCCACGCCGAGCACCAGCGGCTGTACGGCTATTCGCTCGAAGCCGAGGGCTCGCCGATCGAGATCATCAACGTGCGGCTGCAGGCGATCGGCGCGACCGACCGGCCGTCGTACCACCGGCAGGCGCCAGGCAGCGCCGACGCGAGCGCGGCGCGCAAGGCGGCACGCAAGATGTACGTCCCCGAGCGCGATGCCTTCGCCGAGGTGCCGGTCTACGACGGCCACCGCATGGTCTGCGGCAACCGCGTCACCGGCCCGGCGCTGATCGAACAGCAGACGACGGCGATCTTCGTCGGCGAGACCTTCGACTGCACCGTCGACGCCCTCGGCTCGTTCGTGCTCTACGCGAAGGGGCGCGAGGATCTCGTCAAAACCAGCAGCGCCAAGCAACAGGAGGCCGTGGCATGAACAAGACCGCAGCAAACCGTGTAGAGGTGCCGGCCGAGGTGCGGATCGACCCGATCCTGCTCTCGGTCTACGCGCGCACCTTCAAGTCGATCACCGACGAGATGAGCATCTCGATGGAGCAGACGACGCGCTCGCCGATCCTGTGCGAAGCGAAGGACTACGTGACGGGCCTCTACGACGGCGAAGGCCGCATGCTCGAGCAGACCGAGAACCTGCCGATCCTCGCCTTCTCGCTCGCGCCGGTGTGCAAGCACATCCGCAAGACCTTCGACGGCGACATCCACGA
>JBDHSE010000470.1:0-2552 GCA_039807955.1 Ideonella sp.
GATCGGCACTCGCCTCGGTCAGCGCGAGCTGGAACGCCTCGGCGGCTATCGGCTTTCTGGCGCGGTCGTAGAGCGACTGCAGCAGCGCGACGGCGCGCTCGGCGCCCCCCTTCGCCCCTTCGACGCGAAACGATTCGTTGCGCCGCGAGATGCGAACGTCGAGCGCCGCCTCGATCGCTCGCAGGTGCTCGTCGAGGCTGCCGCACAGGTGCGCGAGCCGCGCGTTGTCGAGCGGGATGAAGGCGTGGCGCAGGATCAAGGGAGCAAGCGGCCGGCGGGCATGGCGCATTGTCGCCGCAGTTCGTGCGCCAGCGGGCGCGCGCAAGAAACGGCGCGCCGCCCGCGCCGGCAAGCCCATGACGAGCGCTTGCAGGCATGATTCGCATCGGCGGCGATTGCGCCCGCTCAATCGCCGCAGGTGCCTTTGCACCGAAACTCGAAGAGGAGTGAAACGATGAAAATTCTGCTGCCGGTGGACGGCTCCCCCGCTGCGCTCGACGCGGTGCGCTTTGCGATCCGCCTCGCGCGCGAGGGGCTGCCGATCGAATGCGTGCTCGCCAACGTGCAGGAGCCGGCGACGCTGTACGAGATGGTCATCGCCCACGACGCCAAGGTGCTGCACGAAGTGAGCGACGCCGCCGGCGCGCACGCGATCGAGCCGGCCGCGGCGCTGCTGCGCGCGGCGGGCATCGAGTGCGCGAGCGAGGTCGCGAGCGGCGACCCCGGCCACACCCTGGTCGAGCTGGCCGAGACCTTCGGCTGCGAGATGATCGTCATGAGCGCGCGCGGCATGGGCGCGCTGCGCCAGGCGCTGCTCGGCTCGGTGTCGCAGTCGGTGCTGCATTCGAGCCCGGTGCCGGTGCTGCTCGTCAAGCCACCGCCCGAGCCCGAGGCCGAGCCCGACGAGATCGCGCAATCGCTCGCCGGCGAACCGCCGGCCTGAGCCGCGACGCCCGAACCCGCGATGGTGCACAGCGCATTCGCTCCGCCGGTGTTCGACGCGCTGCGCCTGGCCGACGCGAGCCTCGACATCACCGCCGCGCACCGCCTCGGCGCACACGGCATTCGCACGCGCCAGGCGGCCCGGCTGCGCGCGCTGCTCGACGCGGCGCGGTCGCGAACGCGGTTCTGGCGCGAGCGGCTGCCGGCCGGGCTGCCGATCGACGACGACGGCATCGATCTCGGTCTGCTGCCGGTCCTCACCAAGTCGCAGCTGATGGCGCGCTTCGACGACGCCGTCGCCGAGCCCGAGGTCACGCTGGCCGGCGTGCGCGAGTTCATGTCGGATCCGGCGCGCATCGGCAGTGCCTTCCTCGGCCGCTACATCGTCTGGGAAAGCTCGGGCACGAGCGGCGAATCCGGCGTCTTCGTGCAGGACGCGCCGACGATGGCGGTGCTCGATGCGCTCGAGGCGCTGCGCCGCCACACGCTGCGGCCGATGCGCCGGCTCTTCGACCCGCTGTACCTGAGCGAGCGGCTCGTCTTCGTCGGCGCGACCTGCGGCCACTTCGCGAGCGTCGTCTCGGTCGAGCGGCTGCGGCGCCTGAACCCGTGGCTGGGGATGGCGTATCACACGCTGTCGATCATGCGGCCGACGCTCGAAATCGTCGCCGAACTCAACGCGCTGCAGCCGACGATCCTCGTCAGCTATCCGACGGCGGTCGCGCTGCTCGCCGACCAGGCGCGCGCCGGCGCGCTGCAGATCCGGCCGGCCGAGATCTGGACCGGCGGCGAGACGCTGTCGGCCGACGTGCGCCGCCACATCGAGCAGACCTTCGGCTGCCACGTGCGCAACAGCTACGGCGCGTCCGAGTTCCTGTCGATCGGCTGGGAGTGCGCCGAGGGCGCGCTGCACGTCAACGCCGACTGGGTGATCCTCGAGCCGGTCGACGAGCGGATGCAGCCGGTACCGCCCGGCACCGTCTCGCACACGACGCTCTTGACGAACCTCGCCAACCACCTGCAGCCGCTGATTCGCTACGACCTCGGCGACCGGCTGCGCGTGCTGCCCGGCGCCTGCGCCTGCGGCTCGCCGCTGCCGGCGATCGAGGTCGAGGGCCGCCAGGACGACGCGCTCGTCTGGCGCAACGCGCGCGGCGAGACCGTCAGCTGGCTGCCGCTGGCCCTCTCGACGCTGCTCGAGGAGGAATGCGGCGTGTTCGACTTCCAGCTGCGCCAGCACGACGAGCGCACGCTGTGCCTGCGCGTCGGGCTCGACGGCGACGCCGCGCACGCCGCGCTGACACGCTGCCACGGGACGCTGGCCGCGCTCGCCAAGCGCGACCGCGTGCACGGCCTGCGCATCGTCATGGAGCACGGCCAACCGCTGCTGCGCGGCAGCAGCGGCAAGGTCAAGCGCGTGATCTGCGACGCGCAGCGCGTCAAGGCGCCGCGCTGACGACGCGGTAGACGGCGCCGTTCAGGTCGTCGCTGACGAGCAGCGAGCCGTCCTTGCGGACGAGGACGTCGACCGGCCGGCCGAGGAAGGCGTTGTTCTCGACGAGGCCGCCGAGGAACGGTTCCATCCGCGCGATGCCGCCCTTGCCGTCGGG
>JBDHSE010000471.1:0-2544 GCA_039807955.1 Ideonella sp.
CCTTCGCGGCGGCCGTCATCGGGCCGGCCGGCCGCCACACGGCCGCCGCGATGCGGCGGCGAGCCGCCCGCCCGCCCCGAACAGCCCCGCCCGATCGAACGCGGAACCGAGGGTTTGCCCTGAGCGGTCGGCGTCGATCATCGAGAAGAAGTCGTTGACAATGAAACAAAACATGCCGATCATGGTCTCCATGCGCGCAGCGTTTGTCAAGTCATTTCGAAGTTCTCGATCGATCGGGGGAGCACGCTCATGAGCTATCCGCGCGTGGCGCTGCGCATCGGCGCACAGTGGGTCGAGCAGACGGCGCACGGCAGCCGGCCGGTGCTCGACCCGGCGACCGGCGAGGAGATCGGCCGCACACCGATCGCCGGGCCCGAGGAGATCGCGGCCGCGCTCGACGCCGCAGCGGGCGCGTTCGACGCCTGGAAACGCACGCTGCCGATCGAGCGCTTCCGGATCATCGCCCGCGCGACGGCGCTGCTGCGCGAGCGCGCGGCGGCGATCGCGGCGACGCTGACGCAGGAGCAAGGCAAGCCGACGGCCGAAGCGCTGCGCGAGGTCACGCTCGCCGCCGACATCATCGACTTTCTCGCCGAGGAGGCCAAGCGCCTCGCCGCGCGCGGCGTGCCGCCGCGTTCGCCCGGCGTCCTGAGCCAGACGGTGCAGCGCGTCCCGGTCGGCCCGGTCGCCGCGTTCACGCCGTGGAACTTCCCGGCCAACCTGCCGGCACGCAAGCTTGGCGCGGCGCTCGCCGCCGGCTGCAGCGCGATCATCAAGCCCGACGAGCAGACGGCCGCGACCTGCATGGCGATGGTGCAGTGCTACATCGACGCCGGGCTGCCGGCAGGCGTGCTCAACATGCTCACCGGCCGCCCGGCCGAAATCTCGCAGGCGCTGATCGAAAGCCCGGTCATCGCCAAGGTGTCGTTCACCGGGTCGACCGCCGTCGGCCGCCAGCTCGGCGCGCTCGCTGCGCGCCACGGCAAGCGCTACACGTCAGAGCTGGGCGGCCATGCGCCGGTCATCGTCTGCGCCGACGCCGATGCCCAGGCCGTCGCGCGGATCGCCGTCATCGCCAAGTACCGCAACGCCGGCCAGGTCTGCGCGTCGCCGATCCGCTTTCTCGTCCACCGCTCGCGCTATGACGCGTTTCGCGATGCGTTCGTCGCCGGCGCGCAGGCGCTGCGCGTCGGCCCGGGGTCGGACCCGGCAACCCAGCTCGGCCCGGTGATCGGCGAACACCGGCTGCGCGAGATGCAGTCCTTCGTCGACGACGCCGTTGCGCACGGCGCGCGGCTGGCGTGCGGCGGGCAGCGCGTCGATCGCCCCGGCTTCTTCTACGCCGCGACAGTCCTCGAGCACCCCGCGGCCGACGCCCGCGTGCAGCGCGAGGAACCGTTCGGCCCGATCGCCGTGCTCGACGTGTTCGACGACCTCGACGACGCGCTCGCGCGCGCCAACGCCCCCGAGTACGGCCTCGCCGCGTACGGCTTCACGCACGACCTGAACACCGCGCACCGGCTGGCCGACGAACTCCAGGCCGGCATGGTCGGCATCAACCACTTCGGCGTCTCGCAGCCCGAAACGCCGTTCGGCGGCGTCAAGGCGAGCGGCATCGGCCACGAGAGCGGCCTCGAGGGCCTGCTCGGCTACACCGACGTCAAGCTCGTCAGCGTCGCCGCATGAGCGCGGCCCTCTTACACCCTGCCACACGATGACGACGAACATGCAACCGCAGGCCCTGCTGCTCGACTTCGGCAGCGTGATCAGCACCTCGCTGTTCGAATGCCATCGCGAGACGGAGCAGCTTCTCGGACTGGCCGCCGGCTCGCTGACCTGGCTCGGCCCGGTCGATCCATCGACCGACCCGCTGTGGCGGGCCATGCTGTGCGGCGAGGTGACCGAGCGCGACTACTGGGCGACGCGCGCGAAGGAGCTTGGCGAGGCGGTCGGCGAGCCCGGCTGGGACACGCTGACGATGCTCTCGCGCGTGCGCCACACCGATCCGAACCACACCGTGCGGCCGCGCATCGCAAAGCTGATGGCGGCGTCGCGCGCCGCCGGCCTGCGCCTGGGCATCCTCTCGAACGAGCTCGAACTCTTCTACGGCACGAAGTTCCTGTCCGGAATGGACGTGCTGCGCGACCTCGACGCCGTGATCGACGCGACGCACACCGGTATCTTGAAGCCCGACCCGCGCGCCTACGAGGCGGCTTGCAAGGCGCTCGATCTCGCGCCGGAGAAGATCCTCTTCGTCGACGACCAGTTTCGCAACATCGCCGGCGCCGTCAACGCCGGCATGCAGGCGCAGTACTTCGACCTGCGCGACGTCCACGGCAGCATCGCCGCGATCGCCGCCCGGCTGAGGCTGCCCTGCGAGGAGTGGCAATGAACGATCCGCGAATGACCCCGGCCGAACTCAAGGCCGCCAACGCCCGCCACCTGTGGCATCCGATGGCGCACCCGAAGGCGATGCGCGACGCGCCGCCCGACATCATCGTGCGCGGCGAAGGCAGCTGGATCTGGGACGTCGACGGCCACAAG
>JBDHSE010000472.1:0-2544 GCA_039807955.1 Ideonella sp.
GACGCAACGTTCGGCGCGATCACCGTGCGCGACATCCTCGCCGAGCTCGAGAAGCCGGGGCGCGACCCGCGGCCCGACTTCGTCGTCGCCCGCTTCAACGACGGCGTCGAGGACATCGCCGACCTGCGCGCAGGCATGCTGCTGCAGGGTACCGTCAGCAACGTCGCGCAGTTCGGCGCCTTCGTCGATCTGGGCGTGCATCAGGACGGGCTGGTCCACGTCAGCCAGCTCAGCCACAAATTCGTCGCCGACGCGCGCGAGGTCGTCAAGACCGGTCAGGCGGTGAAGGTGCGCGTGCTCGAGGTCGACGCCGCGCGCAAGCGCATCGCGCTGACGATGAAGCTCGACGCGTCGGCGCGCGATGCGCCGCGCGACGGCGCGGTCTTTCGGCCGGCGGCGCGCAACGAGCGCGTGCGGCCGGCCGCGCCGGCGCAAGGCGCGCTTGCCGCCGCGTTCGCCAAGGCGCAAGGCGGGCGCTCGTAGCGCGCGTCCAGACTGCGCGCGTCGGCCCGCGCCGCGTTGCCGCTGGGCGCATGTCGAGGTTGGCGCAGGTGTTTTGCATGCGCCGCGCGCTCGGCGCATGATGCCGGGCGGCAGGCATCGCCTGCCGATTCTCTCCACTACCGACGGACAGCCATGAACTCGACGACCGCTTTCCGCAATGCCCGCGACCTGCTGCTGAAACTGCGCGACGACCAAGGCGCCGCGAGCCGGGAGTTTCGCTGGCCCAAGCTCGAACACTTCAACTTCGCGCTCGATCATTTCGACGCTCTCGCCGCCGACGCCCGGTTCGCGAACGCCGTCGCGCTGCACATCGTCGGCGAGGACGGCAGCGAGGTGAAGCGCAGCTTCGCCGAACTCTCGAAGCGCTCGGGGCAGCTCGCGAACCACCTGCGCGCGCTGGGCGTCAAGCGCGGCGACCGGATGCTCCTGATGCTCGGCAACGAGCTTGCGCTGTGGGAGACGATGCTTGCGATGATCAAGCTCGGCGCGGTCGTCATTCCGGCGACGTCGCTCTTGAGCACCGAGGATCTGCGCGACCGCATCGAGCGCGGCGGCGTCAGGCACGTCGTCGCCGGCAGCGCGTTCGCGGCCAAGTTCGAGCCGATTGCGGGCGGCTACACGCGCATCGCGGTCGGCGCGCCGGTCGCGGGCTGGACGAACTTCGACGACAGCCAGCGCGCCGCGCTCGACTTCACGCCCGACGCGCCGACGCTCGCGACCGACCCGCTGCTGCTGTATTTCACGTCGGGCACGACGTCCAAACCCAAGCTCGTGCTGCACAGCCACCAGAGCTACCCGGTCGGCCACCTGTCGACGATGTACTGGCTCGGCCTGCGCCCGGGCGACGTGCACCTGAACATCTCGTCGCCCGGCTGGGCCAAGCACGCCTGGAGCTGCTTCTTCGCGCCTTGGCTCGCGGGGGCGTGCATCTTCATCTACAACAGCGCGCGCTTCAACGCGCCGGGGCTGCTCGCCGCGCTCGCCGCGCACCACGTCACGAGCCTGTGCGCGCCGCCGACGGTGTGGCGCATGCTGATCCAGGAAGACCTGGGCGCCTGGCGCGGCAGGATCGCGCTGCGCGAAGTCGTCGGCGCCGGCGAGCCGCTGAACCCCGAGATCATCGACCGCGTGCAGAACGCCTGGGGATTGACGCTGCGCGACGGCTACGGCCAGACCGAGACGACGGCGCAGATCGGCAACGCGCCGGGCCAGCCGGTCAAGCCCGGATCGATGGGCCGCGCGCTGCCGGGGTTCCGGATCGAACTGCTCGACGCCGAAGGCAGGCCGGCCGACGAGGGCGAGGTCTGCATCGACCTGCGCGAGCGCCCGACCGGCTTGATGACGGGCTACGAGGACAGCGCCGAGCGCACCGCCGAAGTGATGCGCGAGGGCTTCTATCACACCGGCGACGTCGCCGCGCGCGACGCCAACGGCTACATCACCTTCGTCGGACGCGCCGACGACGTCTTCAAGGCGTCCGACTACCGCATCAGCCCGTTCGAACTCGAGAGCGCGCTGATCGAGCACGAATCGGTCGCCGAAGTCGCCGTCGTGCCGAGCCCCGACCCGGTGCGCCTGGCGGTGCCGAAGGCGTTCATCACGCTCGTGCCGGGTGTCGAGGCGAGCACGCAGACGGCCGAGGCGATCTTCGCCTTCGCCCGCGGCCGGCTCGCGCCGTACCTGCGCATCCGGCGCATCGAGTTCGTCGAGGACCTGCCCAAGACCATCTCCGGCAAGATCCGCCGCGTGCAGCTGCGCGCGCAGGAAGTCGAACGCCACGCCGCCGGCCAGCGCGGATCGCGCGAGCACCTCGAGGATGACTTTCCGCACCTGAAGGGCGCGGACAAGAGCAAGTAGCGGCCTGCCCCGCCCGGCGGCCCCCTGCGGACGGACTGCATCCGCCGCCGCGCGGCCGCTACGCCGCGATCAGACCCACGGGCCGCCGGCAGCGGGCATCTGGATCGTCGTCTCCGGGCTGCTGGGAACGATCGAGCCGAGCGCGATGCTCAGGATCGAGACGAAGATGCTCGCGAAGAACGC
>JBDHSE010000473.1:0-2535 GCA_039807955.1 Ideonella sp.
GTCGTGGCCGAGGCTGTCGTTGACGAGCTTGAAGCGGTCGAAGTCCATGAACAGCACGGCGAAGTGGTAGTCGTGCAGGCGGCGCGCGCGCAGCACCGCGTCGTGCAGCTTGCCGAGGATCGCGGCGCGGTTGGGCAGCTGCGTCAAGCCGTCGGTCAGCGCTGCACTGCGCAGTTGCTCCTCGAGCGCCTTGCGCTGCGTGATGTCGGTGCGGATCGCGACGTGCTCGATGATCTGCGACTGCGCGTCCCTGACCGGCACGATCGTCGTGTCCGACCAGTACAGCGTGCCGTCGCGCGCGCGGCTGCAGACCTCGGCGTTCCAGCTGCGCCCGGCGTTCACGCTCGCCCACATGTCAGTCCAGAACGCCGGCGGATGGGCGCCGGCGTTGACGACGCGGTGCGTCTGGCCGACCAGTTCGTCGCTGCGGTACTGGCTGACCTGGCAGAAGCGTTCGTTGACGTGGGTGATCGTCCCCTGCGGGTCGGTGACCGAGACGATTGCGTGCTTGTCGAGCGCCGCCTGGTAGGCGCGCAGCTCGGACAGCGCCCGCTCGGCGCGTTCGCGGGCGTCGCGCGTCGCCGCCTCGGCGCGCTTGGCGCGGTCGACGTCGAGGTGCACGCCCGACATCAGCCGCGGCTGGCCGGCGCTGTCGCGCTCGACGACCGCCCCCGCCGTCAGGACCCAGGCCCAGTGGCCCCGGGCGTGAAGCATGCGCAGCTCGGTGCGAAACGTCACCGACGGATCCGCGAGATGGGCATCCAGCAGCGCCTGCGCCGACGGCAGATCGTCCGGGTGGACGAGGCGGCGCCAGCCGGCCAGGCTTTGCTCGACCGCGTCGGGCTCGTAGCCGAGCATGCGCATCCACTGCGCGTTGAAGCGCGCCGCGCCGCTCGCGAGCTGCAGCTCCCAGGTGCCGAGCGCGGCGCCCTCGACCATCAGCCCGAGCCGCGCCTCCTGGGCGCGCTTCTCGGTGAGGTCGACGAAGCAGCTGATGACGCTTTCGACGCTGCCGTCGCGGTCGCGCAGCGGCTGGGTCTCGATCGAGATCCAGCGCACGCCGCCTTCGGCCGCGGCAACGCCCATCACGACGCCGCCGACCGGCTCGCCGCTGTGCACGCTTTGCAGCACCGGGTGCGCCGCCGCGCGAAACGGGCTGCCGTCCTCGTGCACCGCGCGCCAGCGCGGATCGCGCAGCGCGCGGCCGAGCAGTTGCGCGCGATCGAGGCCGAGGATGCGACAGGCCGCGCGGTTGCATTCGACGACGGCGCCGTCGACGCCGTGCACTACCATGCCGACCGGCATCGCCTCGATCAGCGTCGCCATGTGCTCGCGCTGCAGCACCTGATCGCTGATGTCGGACAGCACCTCGACGTAGCCGCTCGGCTCACCGCGCTCGTCGAGCAACGGCTGCGCATCGAGCTCGATCCAGTAGTCGCTGCCGTCCTTGTGCCGGTTGCACACCGCCAGGTTGATCGGCTGGCGCGCGGCGACCGCCCGCTGCAGCCGCTCGAGCGACTCGGCCGGCGTGCGCGGCGAGCCGAGCGCTTCGCCCGGCATGCGCCCGAGCACCTCGTGCGGCGCGTAACCCGACAGCCGCGTGAAGCCCTCGTTGACCCAGACGATGCGGTTGTCGCGGTCGGTGAAGACGACGCCGTTGCCGGTGCGCTGCGCGGCGAGCGCCAGATAGCGCGTCTCCTCGGCCTGCGCGGCGAGCTTGTCGTGCTGGCGGCGCAGCATCCGCACCAGCGGCTCGAACACGGCGAGCGCGAGGCAGGCGAGCAGCGCGAGCATCAGCAGCGCCCATTCATGGTTCGACGCCCCGGCGTGGCGGCTGCGCTCGTCGGCCTCGGCCTGCAGCGCGGCGGCGAGCGAATCCATGTCGTGCAGGAAGAACTCGGCCTCGGCCTGCAGGCCGAGCGCGATCGGCGGCATCATCTCCGGCGCGACCTTGGCGACATAGCCGGCGTTCTCCCACAGCGACTGCTGCTGCACGCTGACGCGGCCGAGCAACTGGCTCACCTCGTCGGACGGCGCATCGCTCGTCTGGCGCTGGCGCGCGATCAGCTCGGCCATGCGTTTCGCGGCGGCCTCCATCGCCGCCTGCGACTGCTCGAGTTCGGCCAGATGCGGCCCGGCGTTGCGCGGCGCGAGCGCGGCAAGCGCGGCGAGCCGGCCCAGGCGCTGGCTCTGCATGCGCTGGTGGCCGGCGAGCGTGATCAGCTCGGCGTCGGTCTGGCGCGCCGCTTCGGTCTCCTGCGCCTGCCACACCTGCCAGCCGGCGGCCAGACCGATGACGACGAGCGTGCCGTAGAGCGCCGCACGCAACCCCCGCTGGCGATAGGGCCTGGAGACAGCGGCGGCAGGCAGGGCGGCAGAGCCGCCCGCGCCGGCACGCCGTGCCGAGCGCAGCAGCAGGACGAGCGGCAGCGCGAGCAGCACGACGAGCAGGGCCGCGTCGAACAGCACGACGCGCTCGCCCGCCATCGCGTGCGTCCACGGTTCGAGGACGACCCGCACCAGCACGTCGGCCGC
>JBDHSE010000474.1:0-2523 GCA_039807955.1 Ideonella sp.
TGGCGAGCAGCGCCCAGAGCAGCGCGGCGGCGAGGCAGACGCGAAGGTTCTTCTTCATGGCGTCATCTGCTGCGAGACGTAGCCGGCGGCGCCCTCGACGTCGTCCCAGTCGAGGATCGCGACGAGGCGGCCGTCGGGATCGACGACCGACAGCGCCGCGTTGTGCACGAAGCCGCCCGCGCCGTCGGGCACGGTGACGACGCCGAAGCTGCGCAGCAGCGCGCCAAGCGCGGCAGAGTCGGCCGGCCGCGCGGCGATCCAGCCGCTGCCGTGGTCGCCGTGCAGGCGCTGGTAGGCGGCGAGCGCTGCGGGGTCGTCGCGAGCGGGGTCGAAGCTGATGCTCACGAGCGCGACGTGGCCGGCGGCGATCGGCGCCGCAAGCTCGTGCTGCAGGCGGGCGAACACGCCGCCCTGTGCCGAGCAGACCGTCGCGCAATTCGTGTAGATGAAATCGACGATCAGCCAGCGGCCGCGCAGCGCATCGAACCCGATGCGCCGGCCGTCGGCCGTCTGCAGCGCGGCGGGAGGCACGGCGCGCGGATGCTCGCTCACAGCGATGCGACGCGCCGTCTCGGCGGTGAAGGCACGCAGGCCGTCTGTGACGCCGGCCAGCACCGCGCCGCCCGCGGCGAGGACGACGGCGCTAGCGAGCAGCGTTCGCAGCACCGCCACCGGCACCACCCCGAGCCGGCGCTCGCAACAGGCCGGCCGCGATGCGCGCCGCGAAGTACAGCATGCCGAGCACGACGAGCAGCGCGCCGACCGAGCCGAGCTTGTCGGTGAACAGCCACTGCGGCAGGTGCGTCGCCATCCGGCGCGCGACGCTCTCGTGCCCGCCGTCGAGGAAGGCGTAGACGAAGACGAGGCCGCCGGCGAAGAACAGCGGGAAGCCGAGCCGGTCGCCGGCGCTGTCGGGCGGCCGGCTCGCGTTGCGACCGACGACGTGGAACATCAACGCGAGCGCCATCGGCAGCACGCCGAGCAGGATGTAGAAGTGGAAGTGCCCCGGCACCCACTGCGTGTTGTGCATCACGGTGTTGATTTCGATCGTGCCGTCGAGCATCGCCGGAACGATGCCCGCCGCCCAGCCGAACAGCGACAGGATCAGCAGCCGCGACGGCATGCTCCAGCGCATGCCGGAGCGGTAGATGTTGGTCAGCGCGCCGTAGGTCGTGACGAGGAAGACCGGAAAGCCCGCGCCCCACGAGACGATCTGGCCGGTCACCATCAGCCAGCGCGGCTGGGCGTAGTCCATCAGCAGGTGATGCGGGAAGACGATGATGACGAACAGGCAGCTCGCCGCCCACGACCACAGGAACGGCCGCGAGATCGGGTACGGCTTGCCCGAGTAGCGCGGCAGCAGCTCGTAGACGGCGATCGCGCCCATGTATATCGTCGCGTTGATGTACATGTGGCCGAACCAGTAGATCAGGTTCTTCGCGACGAGCGCGTCGAGCGTCATCGCGGGGAAGTAGATGTTGACGAGGCCCATCACGAGCACGACCGCGCCGGCCAGGATGCCGAGCGTGTTGGAGATGATGACCATCGTGCTGGCGACGACGGCCTTCGGATGATCGGGGGCGATCGTGCCGCCGAACAGCCATTGCAGCCCGAGCGCGCGGCCGAGGTTGCCGTGCACCTTGATGATCGCGGCCGCAGCGTCGAGGTAGAAGACGAGCATGCCGACGCCGATCAGCAGATAGCCGACCATGAAGAGCGCCGCCGCGTTCGCGCTCCACAGCCCCATGCTGCGCACCGGCAGCGGATAGAGGAAGGTCCACAGCGCGCCGTAGTTGTCGACGAAGATCGCGAAGACGATGCACAGCGCGCCGAGCAGGAAGAGCCAGTAGTTCGCCATGAACGCCCACCGGTGCAGCGTCACGTACTTGCGCAGGAAGTACCACATCACGGCCGTCGTCGCGAGCGCCGTCGTGCCGACCATGCCGGCGCCGTGCATCGACAGGATGCGGTAGAAGAGGTCGGCCGGGACGTCGAGCCACGTCGCCTGCGCGCTGCGCATCGTCAGGCCGAGCAGCATCATCAGCACGAAGAGCAGCATCGACGTCAGCATGTAGAGGTTGAACGCGAGGCGGTCGGCGCCGGCGAGGCGTTCGTTGTCGGGGTACATCGTGAGCGCGGCCATCGTCGTCAACCTCCGTTCGCGGCGCTCACAGTCAGCGTCGCCGTCATCGGCGCGTGGCCGATGCCGCAGTACTCGAGACACATCACGGTGTAGGTGCCGGGTTCGGTGAAGGTGTGGACGAGCTTGTTCGTGTAGCCCGGCATCGCCTGCGTCTGCGTCGCGATGCGGCCGTCGGGCGCGTAGATCGCGAAGCCGTGGTTCACATCGCTCGACGTGACGCGAAACTCGACCGGCGCGCCGGCCTGCACCTTGTCGGGTTTCAGGTCCCACGACCACTGCTGGCCGACGACATCGACGACCTGATGGACGTCGAGCGCCGTGTGCTGCGGCGGGATCGGGAAGGTGTGCAGCGTCGCGTAGCTGCCGCCGAAGAAGACGAC
>JBDHSE010000475.1:0-2522 GCA_039807955.1 Ideonella sp.
CCACGTCAGCGCAAGACGCCTTCAACATCAGCTTTACCTGCGGGCGATCAAGATCGAATCGCTCTCAGGCTCTGACGCCGCCGCTGGCGTATCCTCGGCGCCGATGAACGAGCCGACACCATCGGAGCCGGAGTTTTCGCGGCCGCCCCGCAAGGGCCTGTACGTCCTGCCCAACGCGATTTCGCTGGCGGCGCTGTTCGCCGCCTTCTATGCCATCGTGATGGCGATCAACGGGCGTTTCGAGGCCGCCGTCTACGGCATCTTTGCCGCAGCGGTGCTCGACAGCCTGGACGGGCGCGTCGCGCGCATGACGCGCACGCAAAGCGCGTTCGGCGAGCAGATGGACAGCATGTGCGACATGGTCAGCTTCGGCGCCGCGCCGGCCCTGATCGTCTACATCTGGGCGCTGCGCGACCTCGGGCGCTGGGGCTGGGTGCCGGCCTTCGTCTACATCGCCGGCGCCGCGCTGCGCCTGGCGCGCTTCAACACCAATATCGGCGTCGTCGACCGGCGCTACTTCCAGGGCCTGCCGAGCCCGGCCGCGGCGGCGCTGGTGATGGGCCTGATCTGGGTCGCCGACGACGCCGGACTGCGCGGCGTGACGCACATCGACTGGCTTGCGTGGACGGCGTTCGGCGTCACGCTCTACGCCGGGTTGACGATGGTCAGCAATGCGCCGTTCTACAGCTTCAAGGAGCTGAGCTTGAAGCGTTCGGTGCCGTTCGTCGTCATCGTCGCCATCGCACTCGGCATCGCCGTCATCAATATCGACCCGCCGACCGTGCTGTTCGCGCTGTTCGTCGCCTACGGCGTCTCGGGCTACGTCGTCTACACCTGGAAGCGCAGCAAGGGCCGGCCGGTGAGCCTGATCGCAACCTCGACCGACGAGCCCGAAGAGCGCGGCCTGCATCGATGACGCCGAACCGGCAACGGGGCGCGCCGAGGCGTGCTACATTCGCGGCATGAACTTTCGCAAGCGTGCCCTGCTACGACTTCTTGGAGTGATCCGGGCACGCTGACGTTCGTCCTTTCCGATTTCGTCTTCACGGCCCGCATGCAACCCGCAGCGGGCCGTTTCGTTTTTTGGCGCGGGTTGAACCCGACAAGGCACTGACCCAGGAGCACGACATGGCCGACAAGATCGTCATTTTCGACACCACGCTGCGCGACGGCGAGCAATCCCCCGGCGCCTCGATGACGCGCGAGGAGAAGCTGCACATCGCGCGCCAGCTCGAGCGGCTCAAGGTCGACGTGATCGAGGCCGGTTTCGCGGCGTCGAGCAACGGCGACTTCGAGGCGGTGAAGGCGATCGCCGCCGTCATCAAGGACAGCACCGTCTGCTCGCTCGCGCGCGCCAACGACCGCGACATTTCGCGCGCCGCCGAGGCGCTCAAGGGCGCGGCGTCGTCGCGCGTCCACACCTTCATCGCGACGAGCGCGCTGCACATGGAGAAGAAGCTGCGCATGACGCCCGAGCAGGTCTACGAGCAGGCACGGCTTTCGGTGCGCTTCGCGCGCAACCTGATGGGCGACGTCGAGTTCTCGCCCGAGGACGGCTACCGCTCCGACCCCGACTTCCTGTGCCGCGTTCTCGAGGCCGTGATCAGCGAGGGCGCGTCGACGATCAACATCCCGGACACCGTCGGCTACGCGGTGCCCGAGCTGTACGGCAATTTCATCCGCAACCTGCGCGAGCGCGTGCCGAACTCGGACAAGGCGATCTGGTCGGTGCACTGCCATAACGACCTCGGCATGGCGGTCGCCAACTCGCTCGCCGGCGTGATGCAAGGCGGCGCGCGCCAGATCGAGTGCACGATCAACGGCCTGGGCGAACGCGCCGGCAACTGCTCGCTCGAGGAAGTGGTGATGGCCTTGAAGACGCGCAAGGACTACTTCGGCTTCGAGGTCGGCATCGATGCGCGGCACATCGTGCCGGCGTCGCGCCTCGTCGCGCAGACGACCGGCTTCGTCGTCCAGCCGAACAAGGCGGTCGTCGGCGCCAACGCGTTCGCGCATGCGTCGGGCATCCACCAGGACGGCGTGCTCAAGGCGCGCGACACCTACGAGATCATGCGCGCCGAGGACGTCGGCTGGTCGGCCAACAAGATCGTGCTGGGCAAGCTCTCGGGACGCAATGCGTTCAAGCAGCGCCTGATCGAACTGGGCATCAAGCTCGAGTCGGAGGGCGAGGTCAACGCCGCGTTCGCCCGCTTCAAGGAACTCGCCGATCGCAAGAGCGACATCTTCGACGAGGACATCATCGCGCTCGTGATGGACGAATCCGTCACCGCCGAGCATGAGCATTTCAGGCTGCTCGCGCTCTCGCAGCGCTCCGAGATGGGCGAGCGCCCGCACGCCAAGGTCGCGTTCGCGGCGGGCGAAGTCGAGCTGCACGGCGAGAGCGACGGCAACGGGCCGGTCGACGCGAGCCTGAAGGCGATCGAATCGAAGCTGCAGACTGGCGCCGAAATGCTGCTCTATTCGGTCAATGCGATCACTTCGGGCAGCACAGAATCGCAGGG
>JBDHSE010000476.1:0-2522 GCA_039807955.1 Ideonella sp.
GGGCCTCGAACGGCTCGGTGCGCTGCACGCCGAACTCCAGCGCCGCGCGCGCGAGCAGGCGCGCGCCGAGGCGGCCGCGCGCGCCGCGCGCGACCGCGAGCGCGAGGCACATTCGCTTTTCGCGCGCAGCGTCGGCCGGGTCACGCCGCTCGCCGACCACGCGCGCGCCGAGCTGCGCGCCGCGCCGCCGCTGCCCGAGCCGCGCCAGCGCGTGCGCGACGAGGCGGCGGCGTTGCACGCGACGCTGTCCGACGAGTTCGATGTCGACACGCTGCTCGAGACCGACGCCGCGCTGTCGTTTCGCCGCCCCAACATCGGCCCTGACGTCGTTCGCAAGCTGCGCCGCGGCGGCTGGGTGATCCAGGCCCAGATCGACCTGCACGGCCTGCGCCGCGACGAGGCGCGCGAGCAGCTCGCCGCCTTCCTGCGCGAGGCGGCGCGCCAGGGCCTGCGCTGCGTGCGCGTCGTCCACGGCAAGGGCAACGGCTCGCCCGGCCGCGAGCCGGTCTTGAAGCAGCGCGTGCACGGCTGGCTCGTGCAAAAGCCCTGCGTCATCGCCTTCACGCAGGCGCGCGCCGCCGAGGGTGGCAGCGGCGCGGTCGTCGTCCTGCTGCGGCCGACGGCGGCGCCACGACGGGCGGCGGGCTGACGCGCGGCCCGACGGCTCAGGACGCGAGCTTGGCCGCGATCGCGTTGACCGCGAGCGCGGCCGGCGAGCCGGGATAGATGTCGAGCAGCAGTTCGCGGCGTTGCACCGCGTCGCGTACCGTCTTGTCGGCCGGCACGGCGCCGATCAGGTCGAGCGTGACAGCGCGGCTCGCCTCGGGGTTGACGAAGCGGTCGACGACGCGCTGCAGTTGCGCGCGCACGCCGCGGCCCTCGCCGATCTGGCTGACCTGGTTGACGATGAGGCGGATCGGCCCGCGCCGCTGCTGCGACGACAGCACCTTGATCGTCGCGTAGGCGTCGGTGAGCGAGGTCGGCTCCGAGGTGACGACGAGCGCGACCTCGTCGGCGAGCGAGACGGCGAACAGCACGACGTCCGAAATCCCGGCGCCGGTGTCGAGCAAGATGCGGTCGAAGCGCGGCGCGACGCTGCGCAGCACGCCGAGCAACTGGTCGCGCACCTCGGGCGTGAGGCGCGAATACTCGACCATGCCCGAGCCGGCGAGCAGCACCGAGAAGCCGCCCGGCGCCGCAACGATCGCATCGTCGAGCGCGGCCTTGCCGGTGAACACGTCGTGCAGCGTGATCTTCGGCACGAGGTTCAGGACGACGTCGAGGTTGGCGAGTCCGAGGTCGGCGTCGAGCACCAGCACGCGCTCGCCGCGCCGCGTCAGCGCCGCCGCGAGGTTGGCCGACAGGAAGGTCTTGCCGACGCCGCCCTTGCCGCTCGTCACGGCGAGGATGCTCGCGCGCTTCGCGCCGGCTGGCGTCGCGGGTTCGGCGGGCGCGGGTGTCGGGTCGGTCGGATTCATTCGGGCTCTTCGTCGAACTGGGTCAGGCTGAACAGCAGGTGCTTCTCTTCGGCGCTGACCTGCGACTGCGGCGGCTCCTCGATGCAGGCGCGGTTGCGCCCCTCCTGCTTGGCGCGAAAGAGCTGCTGGTCGGCGCGCTCGAGCCACAGCGCCGCGGTCGAGCGCACCCACTGCGGCGCGAACGCGCCGCCGAGGCTGATCGTCACCGCGACCTTCGCGCCGCCTTCGATCGGGATGGGATCGCGCTCGATGCGGTGGCGGATGCGCTCGGCAACGGCGAAACCGAAAGCCGGCGCGCAGTTGGGCAGAATGATCGCGAACTCCTCGCCGCCGTGGCGGGCGACGGTGTCCATCGGCCGCACGCATTCGAGCAGGCGCCGGGCGACGGCCTTCAGCACCTCGTCGCCGGCGGCGTGGCCGTGGGTGTCGTTGACGCGCTTGAAGTGGTCGATGTCGGCCATCAGCACGAGCGCCGGCTCGCCGGCGCGGGCGACACGATCGATCTCGCGGTCGAGCGCGATGCCGAACTGGCGGCGGTTGACGAGGCCGGTCAGCGCATCGCGGCTCGACAGCTCGCACAGGCCGTCGATCACCGCCTGCGGCCAGGCCGGATCGTCGCGCGCCGGCAGGACGCAGCCCGCCTGCTTCAGCAACTGCAGCGCCGCATCGAGCTGCAGCGGCGGCGGCTCGACTGCTGCGGGCAACGGGCGTCGGTTGGGTTCGCTGGACACGGGGGGTGTTGAGCGGGACGGGGCGGATGCGGGCCGGGAAGCAGCAGGAGCAGCCGACAACCGAACGGGCCGATGCTTGCCGGCCGGCAGTCTAGCAGCGCGATCCGGCGCGGACGGTGCGAAACAGGCGTGCTTTTGCGGCGCAGATGCGGCCATGCCCGGCTCAAGAAACGCGCACCATGGACCGATATCCACGCAACCCAGCGTCACGTCCGCATTCGCCCGATCCGCCAGCCATGAGCGCCGTCCTGCCCGCGATCGATGACTTCGCCGCCGCGAGCGGGCATGCGCCGTTTGTCTGCGCGCCGAGCCC
>JBDHSE010000477.1:0-2513 GCA_039807955.1 Ideonella sp.
CGCTCTTCGGAAGGTAGGGCAGGTTCTGGCGGCTCAGCAGCAGCGCCGTCGGCCGCGCCTTGTTCTCGATCGCGGCGACCCAGGCGACGACCGTTTCGGCGGTGTCGGCCGGGCGCCAGACGTCGAGGCCGGGAATGAGCCGCAGCGACCAGGCGTGCTCGACGGCCTGGTGCGTCGGGCCGTCTTCGCCGAGGCCGATCGAGTCGTGCGTGAAGACGTAGACGACGCGCTGCTTCATCAGCGCCGCCATGCGCAGCGCGTTGCGGCAATAGTCGGAGAACGTCAGGAACGTGCCGCCGTAGGGGATGAAGCCGCCGTGCAGCGCGATGCCGCTCATCACCGCCATCATGCCGAACTCGCGCACGCCGTAGTTGATGTGGCGCCCGCCGTTCGGCGTGCCGGCGTCGTCGAAGCGCAGCGCCGGCGTGTGGCTGGTGTTCGTCAGGTTCGATCCGGTCAGGTCGGCGCTGCCGCCGAGCAGTTCGGGCAGTGCCAGCGTGAACGATTCGAGCGCGAGCTGGCTCGCCTTGCGGCTGGCGACCTTCTCGGCCTTGGCGTGGGCGGCGATCGCGGCATCGACCGCCGTCTGCGTCCAGCTTGCCGGCAGCGCGCCGCTCGTGCGGCGCGCGAACTCGGCGGCGAGCTGCGGATACGCCGTGCGGTAGGCGTCGAAGGCGTCGTTCCACGCCGTCTGCGCCGCGGCACCCGCGGCGCGCGCGTCCCACGCTTCGTAGACGTCCTGCGGGATCACGAACGGCTCGTAGGGCCAGCCGATCGCCTCGCGCGTGAGCTTCACCTCCTCGGCGCCGAGCGCCTCGCCGTGCGCCTTCGCGGTGCCGGCGCGATGCGGCGAGCCCTTGCCGATCGTCGTCGTGCAGAGAATCAGCGTCGGCCGGTCGGTGACGGCGTGCGCCTGCGTGATCGCGGCGTCGACTGCGTCGGCGTCCTGGCCGTCGACGTCGGCGATGACGTGCCAGCCATGCGCCTCGAAGCGGCGCGCCGTGTCGTCGATGAACCAGGGCTTGACGGCGCCGTCGATCGAGATGCCGTTGTGGTCGTAGAGCGCCGTCAGCTTGCCGAGCTTCCAGGCGCCGGCCAGGGCGCAGGCCTCGTGGCTGATGCCTTCCATCATGCAGCCGTCGCCGAGGAAGACGTAGGTGCGGTGGTCGACGATTCGGTGGCCGTCGCGGTTGAACTCGTGCGCCAGCAGCTTCTCGGCGAGCGCCATGCCGACGGCGTTCGCGAAGCCCTGGCCGAGCGGGCCGGTCGTCGTCTCGACGCCGGGCGTCAGGCCGTGCTCGGGGTGGCCGGGCGTCTTGCTGTGGAGCTGGCGGAAGTTGCGCAGCTCACTCATCGGCAGCGCGTAGCCCGTCAGGTGCAGCACGGCGTAGAGCATCATCGACGCATGGCCGTTCGACAGCACGAAGCGGTCGCGATTCGCCCAGTGCGGATCGGCCGGGTTGTGCCGCAGGTGGCGCGACCAGAGCGCGACGGCCATCTCGGCCATGCCCATCGGCGCGCCGGGGTGGCCGGAGTTGGCCTGCTGCACGGCGTCCATCGCCAGCGCGCGGATCGCGTTGGCCATCAGGGTGGTTTGGGTCGTGGCCATGCGGCTCCGATGGGTTGACGGCGAAACTCGCATTTTACGAGGCGGGCATTGCGGCCCTTGACGCCGTGGCCTTCGCGCGGCCTTGTCGCGGCCTTCGCAGCGCGCCGGCGGCCGGGGCGTCAATCCGATGCCGGGTGGCTGGCGGCCCGGCCGTGGCCGAAGCGCGCCGCCGCCTCGGCCAGCGCGCAGCACAGCAGGCCGGCGGCGACGCCCGTGACGTGGGCGAGCGGCGCGAGCGCAATGTCCCAGCCCGATTCGTGACGCAGCGGCGCGCCGAACGGCGCTTCGGTCGCGAGCTTGACGAACAGCATCACGAGCACCGTGCCGCCGATGCGCCAGTGGCCGACGAGGATCACATACAGCGTCACGATCGCGACGCCGGCATGGACGACGCCCGAGATGCCGCCGTAGTGCGCGAGCGCCGGCTGCGCGAGCAGCCCGAGCTGCGTCAGCGGCCAGGCGGCGAGCCAGGCGAGCGCAAGCCGCGGCGGCACCCGCGCCGCCAGTCCGTAGGCGGCGGTCAGCGCCAGCCCCGCCGCGTTGCCGAGCAGGTGCAGATTGCTGTAGTGGACGAAGGCGGCGCTGAACGCGCGCCAGGGTTCGGTGAACGCGAGGCCGGGCTGCCAGTCGATCGCCTCGAGTAGCGCCTGCGGCCGTCCGTGCGCGAGCACGCTGCCGAGTGCGAGCAGCAGCGCGACGCCGAGCCAGGCGCGACCCGGGCGGCGCCAGAACGCGATCCGCGCGCCGGTGCGGCGAGAAGCCTCGTTCACACCGCGGCGCCGCGCTTCAGAGCTTCACGCGCCGGCGCCGAACACGCCGCGCCACAACGCGAGCACGGCGTCGCGCTGCGCGCTCATGGCTTCGGGCTCGACCTGGGTCGGCCGCTCGTCGAGCCGCGCCTGGT
>JBDHSE010000478.1:0-2510 GCA_039807955.1 Ideonella sp.
CGCGACGGCGCGCTCACCAAGGTCAATCTGCTGACGCGCCGCATCGAGGGCCGCGTGCAGCAGGCCGGCAACAGCATCGGCGGCGCGGTGTCGCAGGACGGCAAGCTCGTCGCGGCGCAGAACTACGTGCCGGGCGGCGTCAAGGTGTTCGACGCGAAGACGCTCGAACTGGTCGCCGACATCCCGGCGGCGTTCGTCGCGGCGGATGGCAGTGCGAAGCAGTCCCGCGTCGTCGGCCTTGCCGAACTGCCGGGCCGGCGCTTCATCTTCTCGCTGTTCGACGCCGACCAGATCTGGATCGCCGATCTGTCGCAAGCCGGGCCGCCGAAGCTCACGAAGTTCACGCAGATCGGCCGCCAGCCCTACGACGCGCTGGTCTCGCCCGACGGCCGCTACTACATCGCCGGGCTGTTCGGCGAAGACGGCCTGGCGATGATCGACCTGTGGGATGCGCAGCCCAAGGTGCGGCGCATCCTCGCCGGCTACGGCCGCGGCGAGGAGCCGTTGCCGGTCTTCAAGATGCCGCACCTGCGCGGCTGGGCGATCGCCGGGCGCCACGCCTGGCTGCCGGCGATCGGCCGCCACGAGGTGCTCGTCGTCGATACCGACACCTGGCAGGAGGTCGCGCGCGTTCGCGTCGCCGGGCAGCCGGTGTTCGTCATGGCGCAGCCCGACGGCCGCCAGGTGTGGGTCAACTTCGCGGTACCCGACTACCACCGCGTGCAGGTCATCGACACGACGGCGCGCAAGGTCGTGAAGACGCTCGAGCCCGGCGCCGCCGTGCTGCACATGGAGTTCACGCCCAAGGGCGAGGCGGTGTGGATCTCGTCGCGCGACGCGAATCGCGTCAGCGTCATCGATACGGCGAGCTTCGAGACGCTGGCGACGATCGACGTCGCCGCGCCGAGCGGCATCTTCTTCTCGAGCCGCGCCGCGCGCCTCGGCCTGTGATGGACATGCGCGCCGCTGCCAGCCCCGATGCGCGCCGCACGCGCGCCCTGCTCAACGCCTGGCAGCGCGACCTGCCGCTCGAGGCGAAGCCCTACGACGCGCTCGGCGCACCGCACGGCTTGAGCGGCGCGCAGGTGCGCGCCGTGCTGCAGCGCGCGCTCGAGAGCGGCCAGGCGAGCCGCGTCGGCGGCGTGTTCGGTGTCGGCTCGGGCGGCGCGGGAATGCTGTGCGCGCTGCGCGTGCCGCCGGGCGATCTGGAGCGCGTCGCGCGAATCGTCAACGCCGAACCCGGCGTCAACCACAACTACGCGCGCGAGCACGGCTGGAACCTGTGGTTCGTCGCGACCGCGCCCGACGACGCGCGTCTGCAGGCGAGCGTCGATCGCATCGAGCGCGCGACCGGGCTTGCCGCATTGCGGCTGCCGATGCGCCGCGCCTATCGCATCGACCTCGGCTTCGACCTCGACGCCGCGCCCGACGGCGCGCCGCAGGCGGCGCTGCCGGGCGCGCCGGTGAGCGACGAACTGCGCCCGCTCGCTGCAAGGCTCGAGCAGGGGCTGGCGCTCGTCGACCGGCCGTTCGCCGTGCTTGGCGAACCGCTCGGGCTGGCCGAAGACGATGTGATCGCGGCACTTGCGCAATGGTGCGAGCGCGGCACGCTGCGCCGGCTGGGCGTCGTGCTGCGCCACCATGAGTTCGGCATCGGCGCCAACGCGATGACCGTCATCGAACTGCCAGATGCCGAGGCCGACGCTGCCGGCGAGCGCCTCGCGCTGCAGCCCGGCGTCACGCTGTGCTACCGGCGCGCGAGCGCGCCGGGCTGGCCGTACACGCTTTACTGCATGGTGCACGGCCGCGAGCGCGGCGCGGTGCGCGCGCTGATCGACGCCGCGCTGCGCAACGCCGGCCTCGCCGACCGGCGCCACGAGGTGCTCTTCAGCACGCGCCGCTTCAAGCAGACCGGGGCGCGCTACTTCAGCGCGCCGACGCCGTGAATGCGCGCGCCGACGCCAGGCTCGCCGGCGCGGCTTCTCCGGCGCTGCTCGACGCGACCGATGCGCTGCTGATCCGTCGCCTGCACGGCGGCTTCCCGCTATCCGACACGCCGTTTGCCGATGTCGGCGCCGAGCTCGGCCTCGCCGAGGCGGACGTCCTCGCCCGCCTGCGCCGCATGCTCGACGACGGCGTGCTGTCGCGCTTCGGGCCGCTCTACCAGATCGAGCGCGCCGGCGGCCAGTTCGTGCTCGCCGCACTGCAGGTGCCCGAGGAGAACTTCGACGCCGTCGCCGAGATCGTCAACGCGCTGCCCGAGGTCGCCCACAACTACCGGCGCGAGCATGCGCTCAACATGTGGTTCGTGCTCGCCTGCACCTCGCCGGACGAAGCGCGCCGGGCCTGCGCGCGCATCGAGGCCGAGACCGGGCTGCGCGTCTTCGCGTTCCCGAAGGAGAAGGAATTCTTCGTCGAACTGCGGCTGCCGGTTTGATTCGCCTCGCGCCATGCTGACCGATTTCGACCGCCGCCTGATCGCCGCCACCCAGGCCGGGCTGCCGCTCGTC
>JBDHSE010000479.1:0-2509 GCA_039807955.1 Ideonella sp.
CGAGGCGCTGCGCCTGCTGCGCCAGGCCTACCAGGCGCGCCCCGACGTCGAGATCGCCGTCCATCTGGCCGAGGTGCTGTGGGTCAGCGGCCAGCATGACGAGGCGCGCAAGATCCTGCGCGAAGCGCGCAAGCGCGACCGCGACAACGAGGTGCTCGTCGAGACCGTCGCGCGGCTGAAGATCGATCTGTGAACGCTCGCGCGCTGCGGGCGGGCGCGGCGGCGGCATGGCTTGCCGCGATGCTCCTCGCCGGCTGCGCGACGTTGCCGGCGTCGACGGCGAACGCGATCTCGGGGCGGATCGCGGTGCACGTCGACGCGCCGCCGGGCGGCGAAGCGCGCAGTCTCACCGCCGCGTTCGACCTCGACGGCGACGCGACGCAGGGCAGCCTGAGCCTCGCGACGCCGCTCGGGACGCGAATCGCGCAGGCGCGCTGGTCGCCGCAGGCTGTCGTTCTCGCCACTGCCGACGGCGAGACGGCCTACCCCGACCTCGACGCGCTGACGCGCCAGCTCGCCGGCGAGCCGCTGCCGGTCGCGGCGCTCTTCGACTGGCTGCGCGGCAAGCCCTGGCCCGGCGCACCGAGCAGCGAACTGCCGCCGGGGCTAGGCGCCGGCTTCGCACAACTCGGCTGGCAGGTGCTGCTCGCCGGCTTCGATCGCGGCGCGATCGAAGCCCGCCGCGACGCGCCGCCGGCCGTCACCATCCGCGCGATGATCGACGCCCGATGAAAGCGCTCTACGACTTGCCGGCGCCGGCCAAGCTCAACCTCTTCCTGCATATCGTCGGCCGGCGCGACGACGGCTACCACCTGCTGCAGTCGGCGTTCGTGCTGATCGACTGGTGCGACACGCTGCACATCGAGCGCCGCAACGACGCGAAGCTCGCCCGCCACGACCTCGGCGATGCGCTGCCGAGCGACGACCTGTGCCTGCGCGCCGCGGCGCTGCTGCAGCGCGAGAGCGGCACGCCGTTCGGCGCCGACATCTCGATAGCCAAGCGCGTGCCGAGCGGCGCGGGCATGGGCGGCGGAAGCTCGGATGCGGCGACGACGCTGCTCGCGCTCGACCGCCTGTGGGGTCTGCGCTGGCCCCGATCGCGCCTGCTCGCGCTCGCGACGCAACTCGGCGCCGACGTGCCGTTCTTCGTCGGCGGCGACAACGCCTTCGTCGAAGGCATCGGCGAGCGGCTCACCCCGATCGCGATCCCGCGCCAGTGGCTGGCCGTCGTCAAGCCGGCGGCGAGCGTCGAAACAGGCGAGCTCTTCGCCAGCCCGCTGCTGATCCGCGACACCGAAGCCGTTATACTTGCGGGCTTTCTTGCAGACGCGAGCATCGGCCGCGGCTTCGGCCCCGGCAGCTTCGGGCGCAACGACATGCAGCCGGCGGCGCAGAGCCGCTGCGCCGGCATCGTCGAGGCGGCCCGGTGGCTCGAGGCCCGGTTCGGCCACAGCCGGATGACGGGCTCCGGAAGCGCGGTGTTTGCAGGAGCGGGGACAGGCGCGGCGCCGATCCATCCGCTGCCGGACGATCCGGCGCCGGGGTCGGTCGCGCGCATGTGCCGCAGCCTGGAGCGCCATCCCCTGCGGGATTTCGCCGACGGCTGAGCAAGCGTTTTGCGGTTTGCCGCGCAGGCGGCGAACCGGTGTAGGGGAGTCGCCAAGCTGGTTAAGGCATCGGATTTTGATTCCGACATGCGAAGGTTCGAATCCTTCCTCCCCTGCCAGAGTTCGAAGTCCGGCGCCGCGGCACGCGGCGGCCGGCGACCCGCCGCGGCGGCGGGGTGAAACGGAGTCAACGTGCTCTTCAACACCGTCATCTTCACCGGCAACGCGAACCCGATGCTCGCCAAGGAGATCGCGTCGCGCCTGTCGATCGAGATCGGCAAGGCGTCGGTCGGGCGCTTCTCGGACGGCGAGGTCGACGTCGAGATCAACCAGAACGTCCGCGCCCGCGACATGTTCATCGTCCAGCCGACCTGCGCGCCGACCAACGAGAACCTGATGGAGCTGTGCATCATGGTCGACGCGTTCAAGCGCGCGTCGGCCAGGCGCATCACGGCCGTCATCCCGTACTTCGGCTATGCGCGCCAGGACCGCCGGCCGCGGTCGCGGCGGGTGCCGATCAGCGCGCGCGTCGTCGCCAACATGCTCGAGGCGGTCGGCGTCGAGCGGCTCTTGACGATGGACCTGCACGCCGACCAGATCCAGGGCTTCTTCAACATCCCGGTCGACAACATCTACGCGTCGCCGGTGCTGTTGTCGGACTTGAAGAGCAAGAACTACAAGGACCTCGTCGTCGTCTCGCCCGACGTCGGCGGCGTCGTTCGCGCGCGCGCGCTCGCCAAGCAGCTCGGCTGCGAACTTGCGATCATCGACAAGCGCCGTCCGGCGGCCAACGTCTCCGAGGTGATGCACGTGATCGGCGACATAGAACGCCGCAACTGCGTGATCATGGACGACATGATCGACACCGCCGGCACGCTCGTGAAGGCGGCCGAGGTGCTGAA
>JBDHSE010000480.1:0-2508 GCA_039807955.1 Ideonella sp.
GCAACCTGACGCTCGGCAGCGACATCACGGTGCGCGGCAACACCGGCTACATCGGCCAGCAGGCCTACGTCGGCGGCGCGGCGACGCTGATCAACCAGGGCTTGATCTCGGCCGACGTCTCGGGCGGCACGATCACGGTGAACGTCACAAGCGGCGTCGTGAACCAAGGGACGATGCAGGCGAAGAACGGCGGCACGCTCTGGTTGAGCGGCAACGGTCCCGGAGTCGCCAACAGCGGCGTTCTGTTGGCGGACGCCGGCAGCACCGTCGTCTTCAACGGCGTGAACGTCAGCGGTGGCGCGCTCAACGGCAGCGGGCGCTTCGTCGGCACGAGCAGCGGCAGCAACTTCCTCAACGGCACGATGCTCAATGGCACGCTGGATCTGGCCAGCAGCACCGGCGTCGAGCGCGTGACGGGCGGCATGGTGGTGAACGGCGCGGTCAACATCGGCGCGGGCAGCGTCCTCGCGCCGCAGGGCGACCAGACGATCAGCGGCACGGGCAGCATCGTCTTTGCCGACAGCAGCGGCAGCAACCGGCTGAACGTCGAGGCCGGCAACCTGACGCTCGGCAACGGCGTCACGGTGCACGGCAACACCGGCTACGTCGGCCAGCAGGCCTTCGTCGGCGGCGCGGCGACGCTGACCAACAACGGCACGATCAACTCCGACGGCGGCGGCACGATCACGGTGGCCGTCAACGGGGGGACGACCAACAACGGCACGATGCGGGCGCAGGACGGCACGCTCACGGTGAGCAGCGCACTCGTCAACAACGGTACGCTGCAGGCCGATGCCGACGGCTTCGTGAACCTGCCGGCGAACTTCGCCAACGACGGGCTGATGACCGGTATCGGCAGGTTCGCCCTGTCGGGCACGCTCGCCAACAACGGCCACATGCGGCCCGGGACGCCGGGTGGCGAGCCGGGCGCGCTTGCGCTGCAGGGCAACTACGCTCAGGGGATGGACGGCTGGTTCGACGTCGGCCTCGACGGCGCGAGCTTCGGCAGCCTCGCGGTGAGCGGCAGCGCGCTGCTGGGCGGCACGATCGGCGTCATCTGCGAGGGCATGTGCAATTACGCCGTCGGCACGAGCTGGATCGTGATGACGACCGGCGGCTCCAATCTCGTCAGCGGCACCTTCGCGGGTGCGGTCGCGATGACCGGCTTCGAGTCCGGCGCGTTCTCGGTGACCTACTACTCCAACCAGGTCGTCCTCAACGTGACCGAGGCCACCGTCGGCGTCGTGCCCGAGCCAGGCACGATCGCGCTGATGCTCGCCGGACTGTTGACGGTCGGCTTCGTCGTGAAGCGCCGGCGCCTGGCCTGAGCAGGTTCTGACCGGCGGTGCACGGCCGGCTGCGTTCGCGCGCAGCCGGCCGTTTTGCTCGCGGGCGGCGCGCAGATCGATGCGCCGATAGACTTCGCTTCATGAACGCTCCCGCCACCTTGACGAAGCTGCGCATCGACTTCGTCTCCGACGTCGTCTGCCCCTGGTGCGCGATCGGCCTCGCCTCGCTCGAGACGGCGCTTTCGCGCCTGCGCGGCGAGATCGACGCCGAGCTGCACTTCCAGCCGTTCGAGCTGAACCCGCAGATGGCGCCCGAAGGCGAGGACATCGTCGAACACCTGTCGCGCAAGTACCGCATCGACGCCGCGCAGATCGAGCACAACCGCGAGGCGATCCGCGAGCGCGGCGCGGCGGTCGGCTTCCGGTTCGGCTTGCGCGGCCGGATCTGGAACACCTTCGATGCGCACCGCTTGCTGCACTGGGCCGGGATCGAAGGCCGGCAGCACGAATTGAAGCGCGCGCTGCTCGCCGCGTACCACACCGACGGCCGCAACCCGGGCGATGCCGAAGTGCTCGTCGAATGCGCGGCGCGGGCCGGGCTCGACGCGGCGCGGGCGCGTGAGGTGATCGCCTCCGGCGCCTACGCCGACGAGGTGCGCGCCAACGAGCGCCACTGGCACGAACTCGGCGTCAACTCGGTGCCGGCGGTGATCGTCAACCAGCGCCACCTGATCTCGGGCGGCCAGCCGCCCGAGGTGTTCGAGCAGGCGTTGCGCCGGATCGCAGCCGAAGGCTGAGCGGTGGCGAGCGGATAGGCAGTTCGCGCCGCGCCGAGACGCGAAGTTCAGGCGTCTATCCGCGCCGCGTCCCAGGCGCAGACGGTCTGCTTCTGTTCGCCGAGCTTCTCGACCCACAGCTGCATCGTGTCGCCTGGCTTCAGGAACACCGGATTCGGCTTGACGCCGACGCCGACGCCGGGCGGCGTGCCGGTCGTGATCAGGTCGCCCGGCTCGAGCGTCATATAGCAGCTCAGATGCGCGACGAGCTGCGCGACCGGGAAGATCATCTTGCTCGTGTGGCCCTTCTGGTAGCGGTGGCCGTTGACTTCGAGCCACATCGCGAGCTGCTGCGGGTCGCCCACTTCGTCGGCGGTGACGAGCCAGGGGCCGACCGGGCCGAAGGTGTCGCAGCCCTTGCCCTTGTCCCACTGGCCGCCGCG
>JBDHSE010000481.1:0-2508 GCA_039807955.1 Ideonella sp.
GCGGGCACCGTCGAGTTCGTCGTCGGCAAGGACCAGAGCTTTTACTTCCTCGAGATGAACACCCGGCTGCAGGTCGAACACCCGGTGACCGAGAGCATCACCGGCATCGACCTCGTCGAGCAGATGCTGCGCGTCGCCGCGGGCGAGAAGCTCGCGTTCACGCAGGCCGACGTCGCGCTGCGCGGCTGGGCGATCGAGTGCCGGATCAACGCCGAGAACCCGTTTCGCGGCTTCCTGCCGTCGACCGGCCGCTTGGTGCGATACGAGCCGCCGGCGCAGACGATGCACGCCGCGCAGCCGCTGCCCACCGACGGCGGAGACGGTTCGGCGACAGACATCGCGGGCGGCGTTCGGGTCGACACCGGCGTCTACGAGGGCGGCGAGATCCCGATGTACTACGACTCGATGATCGCCAAGCTCATCGTCCACGGCCGCGACCGCATGGATGCGATCGCGCGTATGCGGGACGCGCTCAACGGCTTCGTGATACGCGGCGTCGCGAGCAACATCCCGTTCCAGGCTGCGCTGCTCGAGCACCCGAAGTTCGTCGCCGGCGACTTCAACACCGGCTTCATCGCCGAACACTACGCGCACGGCTTTCGCGCCGAGGACGTGCCGCACGCGGATCCGGACTTCCTCGTCGCCCTCGTTGGCGCCGTCTACCGCCGCTATCGCGAGCGGGCGATCGGCATCAGCGGGCAGCTCACCGGCCACCATGCTTCGATCGGCAGCGATTTCGTCGTCGTCGTGCGCGGCGAGGGCGGCGTGCACCGCTACGTGCCGGTGACGCTCGCCGCCGCCGACGGCGCGGTGACGGTCGGGCTTGGCGAGCGCGCGTACCGCATCGCCTTCGACTGGCACTTTGGCAGCATCCGCGTCTCCGGCGAATACAACGGCCGTGCGTTCACGGCGCAGGTCGAGCGTCAGGGGCTGTGGTATCACGTCGTCCACAACGGCCGCGGCATCGAGGCGCAGGTGATGCGCGCGCGCGCCGCCGAGCTGCTGCGCGTGATGCCGTTCAAGGCGCCGGCCGACACGAGCAAGTTGCTGCTGTCGCCGATGCCGGGGCTGCTCGCCGAGATTGCCGTCAAGCCGGGGCAGAAGGTGCAGGCCGGCGAACGCCTCGCGGTGATCGAGGCGATGAAGATGGAGAACATCCTCACCGCGGGTCAGGATGGCACGGTGGTCGAGCTCCTCGCCGCGCAGGGCGACAGCCTCGCGGTCGATCAACCTATCCTGAGCTTCGCATGATGTCGAACGCCGCGCAGCCCAAGCCGTTTCGCATCCTCGGCCTGCAGCAGATCGCGATCGGCGGCCCCGACAAGGCGCGCCTGAAGGCGCTGTGGGTCGACATGCTCGGCCTCACCGTCAAGGGCAACTACGTCAGCGAGCGCGAGAACGTCGACGAGGACATCTGCGCCCTCGGCACCGGGCCGACCGCGATCGAGGTCGACCTGATGCAGCCGCTCGATGCCGACAAGCGCCCTGCGGTCCATGCGACGCCGCTCAACCACGTCGGGCTCTGGGTCGACGACCTGCAGGCCGCGATGCAGTGGATGAGCGCCCACGGCGTGCGCTTCGCCCCCGGTGGCATCAGGAAGGGCGCGGCCGGCCACGACATCTGCTTCATCCACCCGAAGGCGAGCGACGAGTTCCCGCTCGGCGGCGAGGGCGTGCTGATCGAACTCGTCCAGGCGCCGCCCGAGGTCATCGCCGCGTTCGGCTGACGGCCGCAGCGGACGGGTCGGACCGCGGTCGTTACCGGCGGTTGCAGCGCGGCGGTGAGCTTGACCGCAGCGGCGCAAGGGCGCGGCGCAATCCGGGACAATAGCGGGTTGGAGAAACCGCACCCATGACCGCAAGAACCCTGTACGACAAGCTGTGGGACGAGCACGTCGTCCACACCGACGACGACGGCTCGGCCCTGCTCTACATCGACCGCCACCTGGTGCACGAGGTGACGAGCCCGCAGGCCTTCGAGGGCCTGCGGCTGGCCGGGCGCAAGCCATGGCGCGTGAGTTCGATCGTCGCGACGGCCGACCACAACACGCCGACCACTGGCTGGGAGCGCGGCTACGACGGCATCACCGACCCGATCTCGCGCCTGCAGGTGACGACGCTCGACGCCAACATCGATGCCGTCGGCGCGGCGGCGTACTTCCCGTTCCTCGACCGCCGCCAGGGCATCGTCCACGTCATCGGGCCCGAGCAGGGCGCGACGCTGCCGGGGATGACGGTCGTCTGCGGCGATTCGCACACCTCGACGCACGGCGCGTTCGGCGCGCTCGCGCACGGCATCGGCACGAGCGAGGTCGAGCATGTGCTCGCGACGCAGACGCTGATCGCGAAGAAGGCGAAGAACATGCGCGTCCAGGTCGACGGCAGCCTGCCGCGCGGCTGCACGGCGAAGGACATCGCGCTCGCCGTCATCGGCCGCATCGGCACCGCCGGCGGCACCGGCTACACGATCGAGTTCGCCGGCAGCGCGATCCGCGCGCTCGGCATGGA
>JBDHSE010000482.1:0-2506 GCA_039807955.1 Ideonella sp.
ACCTGCTCGTGCGGCAGCACGATGTTCAGGCCAATGCTCCTGCCGCCGGCCTCGTAGGCGCCGCGGTTGCCGGCCTCCATCACGCCCGGGCCGCCACCGGTGACGATGTAGACCGGCGTCTCGAGCTCGCGCGACTTGCGCGTGACAAGAGCGCCGAAGCGGCGCGCCTCGTCGTAGTAGCGCGACATCAATACCTGCTGTTCGGCGCGCCGGATCGCGGCGGCGTCGGCGCCGGCCTGCGCGTCGCGCAGATGTTGCATCGCGATGTCGGGCGCGACGATGCGCGCGCTGCCGTAGATGACGATCGTCGCGTGGATGCCCTGCTCGGCCATCACGAGGTCGGGCTTGAGCAGCTCGAGCTGCATGCGCACCGGGCGCAGTTCCTCGCGCAGCAGGAAATCGGTGTCGGTGAACGCGAGGCGGTAGGCGCTCTCCGGCCCGTCGTAGTGCGGCAGCGGCGCGACGGACTTGGCCTCCTGCTGTGCCGAGGGGAAGTTGCGCGCGCGCAGCGCCTTGCGCTTGTTGTTGTTCATCCGAAGGTCCGTTGCGGCCGTTCAGGCCATGGGCCGAGCTTAAGGGATCGCGGCCGGCGCATGCGCGGTGTGGGCCTCAATGCAGATGCGCGCAGACGGGGCAACCGCGCTGGCGGGCGATGCCGATCTCGGTCCACGTCATCGTTCGTGCGTCGAGCATCTGCAGCCGGCCGGCGAGCGAGCTGCCGATGCCGGCAATGAGCTTGATCGCCTCGGCGGCCTGGATCGTGCCGATGATGCCGACGACGGGGGCGAACACGCCCATCGTCGAGCACTGCGCCTCCTCGAACGTCGCGTCGGGCGCGAAGACGCAGGCGTAGCAGGGGCCGCCCGATCGCGTGTCGTAGACCGAGACCTGGCCGTCGAAGCCGATCGCCGCGCCCGAGACGAGCGGCTTGCCGGCGGCGACGCAGGCGGCGTTGATCGCCTGGCGCGTCGCGAAGTTGTCGCTGCAGTCGAGCACGACGTCGGCGTTGGCGACGAGCGGCGCGAGCGTTGTCGCGTCGACACGCTGGCGCAGTGCATGCACCTTCACGTCGGGGTTGATCTCGGCGACGGCGCGCGCGGTCGAGTCCACCTTCGGCTTGCCGACGCTCGCAAGCCGGTGCGCGATCTGGCGCTGCAGGTTCGTCAGGTCGACGCGGTCGGCGTCGGCGATCGTCAGGCTGCCGACGCCGGCGCAGCCGAGGTAGAGCGCGGCCGGCGAGCCGAGGCCGCCGGCGCCGATCATCAGCACGCGCGCGGCAAGGATGCGCTCCTGGCCCTCGATGCCGATCTCGTCCTGCAGGATGTGGCGCGAGTAGCGCAGCAACTGGTCGTCGTTCATCGTCTCGGCGCTCGATCGCCAGGCCGGCGGTTTCGCAAAGAAGAACGCCCGCGACTCGGGCGGGCGTTCGTGGCCGGCATGCCGCGCTTCAGTTCGTTCCGGTCTCGGCCTTGCGTTCGACCATCGTCTTCGAGACCATCACCGGCTGGCCCTTCAGGCGGTTGAGCGCCTGCATCAGCGGGAAGTCCTTGTCGCTGCCGAACTCGGGCAGCGGCTTGGGCAGCGCGTTCTTCGCGATCTCGTCCTCGAGCTTCTTGCGCGCTTCCTCGCGCGCCTGCTCGCGCGCCTTGTCCTCGTGCTCGGGGCCCTGGCCGCTGCTGATGTGCTTTTCCAGATCGGCCTCGCGCACGCGCAGCGCGGCGAACACGTTGCCGTCGGCCGTCTCGTCGATCATGACGTCGGGAACGATGCCGGTCGCCTGGATCGACTTGCCCGACGGCGTGTAGTAGCGCGCGGTCGTGATCTTGAGCGCAGTGTCGGGCGAGAGCTGGCGCACCGTCTGCACCGAACCCTTGCCGAAGGTCTGCGCGCCCATGATCGTTGCGCGCTTGTTGTCCTGCAGCGCGCCGGCGACGATCTCGCTCGCCGATGCGGAACCCTCGTTGACGAGCACGATCAGCGGCACGCGCTTGATCGCGGCCGGCAGGCTCTTGAGCGGGTCGCTGCCGCCGCGGCGCGCGTAGTACTCGGGCGCGGCCTTGAACGTCGCCTTGCTGTCGGCGATCTGGCCGTTGGTCGTGACGACGACGGCGTCGCTCGGCAGGAAGGCGGCCGCGATCGCGACGGCGCCTTCGAGCAGGCCGCCCGGGTCGTTGCGCAGGTCGAGCACGATGCCCTTGATGTTCGGGTCCTGCTTGTACAGCTCGTCGATCTTGCGCACGAAGTCATCGACCGTGCGGTCCTGGAAGATGCTCAGGCGGATCCACGCGTAGCCGGGCTCGACGAACTTGGCGCGCACGCTTTGCTGGCGGATCTCCTCGCGCGTGATCGTCACCGGGAAGCTGCGGTTCTCGGACTTGCGCGCGATCGTCAGCGTGACCTTGGTGTTGGGCTCGCCGCGCATCTTCTTGACCGCCTGGTCGAGCGTCAGGCCCTTGACGTAGGTGTCGTCGATCTTCGTGATCAGGTCGCCGCTCTTGAGCCCGGC
>JBDHSE010000028.1:0-16173 GCA_039807955.1 Ideonella sp.
GGGGGGGGGGGGGGCCGCCGTGCTCGCCTGCCCGATGGAGACGGGGCGGAGCGTCGCTTGCGAACCTCGCGTGCCACGCTACGCGGCAGGCTTCGCGGCCTTCTTCGCTGCCTTCCTGGCAGGTGCCTTCTTCGCCGCGGTCTTCTTCGCCGCAGCCTTCTTCGCCGCAGCCTTCTTCGCCGTCGGCGCGCCGGAGAGCCTGGCCACGTTCGCGCTGAGCGCATCGATGCGCGCCATCAGCGCCTCGACGTCCTTGGCCGACGGCACGCCCAGGCGGTTGAGCGCCTTCGCGACGCGCTCCTCGAAGATCGTCTCGAGCTTGTCCCAGTGCTGCGTCGCCTTGCCCGAGATGCCGCCGGCCATGTTCGTCATCCGGCTCGTCACCTCGGTGATGCGGTCTTCGGCGGCGGTCTGCGTCTTGCGTTGCAGCGAGACGCCTTCCTTCACCAGCGTCTCGAACACCTTGCCGCCCTCGGCCTGCGCCTTTGAGAACGCGCCCATCCCGGCGAGCCAGATCTGCTGCGCCGAATCCCGGACCGCGTTGGCGAGCGGGTTGTCGAGCAGGCCAGCCGGGCCGGCCGCCTGCCGCGCGCTGATTTCCTTGAGCTTCTTGACCATGGTGAATGCGCCTTTGCATCTCGCCGCCGCTCCCCCGTGGAGCAGCGGACCGGCGTTCACTATAGGCACTCGGCGTGGAGAGGAAAGCCTAATCCGGCCGCCGCCGCGCCGTTCAGCCGAGTTCGCGGCCGAAGAAGCGCAGCGTACGGTCCCACGCCATGCGCGCCCAGACGCGGTCGAACTGGGTGTTCGGGATGCGCCCGCGGCCGACGGCGGTCTCGTTGGCGAAGGCGTGGTGCGCGAGGTAGCGATGCCCCTGGTAGGCGACGCCGGCGGCGGCGAGCTTTTCCTCCAGCGCGTCGACGCCGGCGATCGGGAAGAACGCGTCCTGCGTGCCCCAGTGCGCCATCGCCGGTGCCTTGATCTTCGACGCGTCGATGTACTCGAGCGGCGGCATGCCGTAGAAGGCGACGCCGGCGTCGGCCTCGGGGACGTTGACGAGCGCAAGCCACGTCAGCGCGCCGCCCATGCAAAAGCCGGTCACCCCGACCTTCGTGCCGCTGCCCCTGGCCTTCAGGAACTTCACCGCGCCGCGCACGTCCTGCGACGCGGCGTCGCCGAAGTCGAGGCCCGTCATCAGGTGGTTCGCCTCCTCGGCCTCGAGCGTCGACTTGCCGCGGTATAGATCCGGCACGAGGGCGGCGAAACCGGCGTCGGCGAGCCGGTTCGCGACGCCGCGGATCTGGTCGTTCAGCCCCCACCATTCCTGGATCACGACCACGCCCGGGCCGCTGCCCGCCGCCGGCTCGGCGAGGTAGCCGTTGACCGACTTGCCGTCGGGCCGCTTGAATTCGACCATCGTTCCCATGCGATGCTCCTTGCTGAAGTTGGGTTTCGCCGCGACCGCGGCGGCGCGCGTCAAGTAGAAGCCAAGGCGCGCCCGCGCGTCAATCGAAAGGGCATTCAGCCGCGCAATGCCGGGCGGTCGGGCGCAAGGTCTTCGGCGCGTACGCCTTCTTCGATCAGGTCCGCGGGCAAGGGCCTGCGCTGCGCGAGGGCGCAGGCGGCGCGCGCCATCGCCGGCGCCGTCTGGATGCCGTAGCCGCCCTGGCCGACGAGCCAGAAGAAGCCCGCCGCCGCAGGGTCGAAGCCGACGACTGGCGACTTGTCGGCGACGAAGCTGCGCAGCCCGGCCCAGCGGCTGCGGATGCGGCGCACGGCTTCGCCGGTCGCCGTCTCGAAGCGGTCGATCGCGACGGCGACGTCGAGCTCCTCGGGCTGGGCATCGCACGGCGCGCTGGGCGTCTCGTCGGCCGGCGACAGCAGCAGGAGGCCGGCGTCGGGCTTGAAGTAGAAGGTCTCGCCGACGTGGACCGCCGCCGGCCAGGCGCGCGCCGCGGCGCCGCCCGGGGGGTCGATCAGCAGCGCGGTGCGCCGCTTCGGCACGAGGCCGACCGGCGCGGCGCCGGCAAGCCGCGCGACCTCGTCGCCCCAGGCGCCGGCCGCGTCGATCACGACCGGTGCGCGCAGCGTCGCGCCCGGCGTCGCGACGCGCCAGCCGCCGCCGTCGCGCGCGAGCGAAGTTACCGGGCTGTCGTAGGCGAAGTGCGCGCCGTTTGCGCGGCAGATCGCGGCGTAGCCCTGCAGCACGGCGGCGACGTCGATGTCGAACGAATCGGCTTCGAGCAGCCCGCTGCCGATGGTGCCCGGCTTGAACGCGGGGATCAGCGCGCGGACCTGCGCCGCGTCGAGCCGGGCCGGCGTGAATTCGGCGGCGAGCGTCGCCGCGAACGCATCGAGCGCCGCCTGCTCGTGCGGCCCGGCGAAGTAGAGCGTGCCGCGCGGCGCGATCAGCGAATGCGCGGCGAAGCCCGGTGGCGGCTGCTGATAGAAGCCCTTGCTCGCCCGCGTCAGCGCGCGGATCGTGCTGTTGCCGTAGATCTCGCTGTAGAGCGCCGCCGAGCGCCCCGTCGTGTGATAGCCGGGCTGCGACTCGCGCTCGACGACGGCGACGCGCGCGTCGCGCGACAACTCGGCCGCGGCCGACATGCCGGCCATGCCGGCGCCGATGACGATGAAGTCGAAGTCGTGGCTGGTCATGGAGGGCGAGGGTACGCCAGTCGCATGGCGAAAGCATCAAGATCGCGAATCACCGCATCGGGGTCCTGTTTGCCGATGCGAGGCGCTGGAGGTTTCGCTGCGCAACACCGCCGTTATGGCGGCTCGGTTCATCGGTCATATCCGAAACGGCCGGGCTGGTCGGGTTCCATGCGAAAGTCGCGCTGTGACGGACAAGACGCCGCGCGCCAGGCCAATGCAATGCAACCCAGAACCATCGCCGAGATGCTCCATTGGTCCTACGCGAACCTCGCGATGGCGCATGCCGCCGTCACCGCGAAGACGGCCAGGTACGGGCGGACCGAGTTCATGATCCGGGCGCGGCTCTATGCCGGGTTGAACAACCACACGATGAGCATTGGCCCGCTTGCCGATGACGAGCGCCTGAAGATGATCCTGCCTCAGGCGTGTTGCTATTGCGGGTGCCGGGACCATCTGTCGATCGACCACCTCATCCCGACGAGGCGGGGCGGGGCGAACACCGGGGACAACCTCGTGTGGGCATGCCGCTCGTGCAACAGTTCCAAGTGCGCACGCGACGCGCTCGAATGGCTGGCGCAAAGAGGGGAGTTCCCGCCCCTGCTGCTGCTGCGTCGATATCTCAAGCTCGCAGTCGAGATCGCCCGGGAAAGAGCCGTGATGGACATCTCACTTTCGCAAGCGCCAGACCTTCCGTTTTCATTGGCAGCGATCCCGAGCAAGTATCCGCCGCCAGGTCAGTTGCGTTTGTGGGTCATCGGTATGGATCAGACACGCAAGCCGTGAGGATCGCCCACGGCAACGACACCGGCGCGCCACCGTCGCCGCACCGGCCAGCTATGCTGTGTAGCCTCTCCGTCAAGGAGTCACACATGCCACCAATCTTGCTCTCGATCCAGACTTGTTGGACCGCGCCTTCCGGGTGAGCGGCGAGCCCTCCAAGAATGCGGCCGTCACGCGCGCCCTGCAGGAGTTCATCGCTCGCAGGGAGCAGCGGTGCATCGCCGAGCTGTTCGGAAAGCTGGAGTGGGACGCTTCGTTCGACTACAAGGCAGTACGGGTCCGCAATCGTTGAGCTTGCGCGCCGATACGAGCGTCTGGTCGCTGGCACCGGGAGCGTCGAAGCGAAGACTCCGACTCGAAATTTCCTCGGGCTGCGCGCGCCTCGATCAGGCGGCCGCTGTCCTGCAGCGATTGATCTCGATCATCACGTGGGCGAGCGCGGTGAGGTCGTGCAATCGCGCGCGGTAGGCATCGGCGCTTTGCGGCGCGTCGGCGACGAGCGTGACGGCGCAGGCGAACGAGTCGCTGCTGACGCGCCACAGGTGCAGGTCGGCGATCTTGGTGTCGCCGTCGCTCTCGAGCCGCTCGCGCAGCGCCGCGGCGAGCGGGTGGTCCATCTCGCGGTCGAGCAGGATCGTCGAGCTTTGCGCAAGCAGTCCGCGCGCCCACCACGCGATGAGCGCGGCGCCGATCAGGCCGACGACCGGGTCGAGCACCAGCCAGCCGAGCCACTTGCCGGCGACGAGCGCGCCGATCGCGAGCACCGACGTCGCGGCGTCCGCGAGCACGTGGACGTAGGCGGCTTCGCGGTTCAAGTCCTTGCCGGGGGCGTGCGAGTGCGGTGCCGGCGCGTCTTCGCCGTGTGCGTGCGGCGCGCGATGGTCGTGGGCATGATGACCGTGCGCATGCGCATGCTGGTGTTCATGCCCGTGCTCGTCGCCCGCATGCAGCAGCCAGGCGCAGACGAGATTCACGCCCAGGCCGATCAGCGCGACGAGGAGCGACTCGTCGTAGGTGATCGGCGCCGGCCGGTACAGGCGCACGATCGACTCCGCGCCGACGCCGATGGCGACGACGGCGAGCAGCACCGCGCTCGTGTAGGCGCCGAGCACCTCGACCTTCCACGGCCCGAGGCTGAAGCGGCTGTCGCGCGACCAGTGCCGCACCAGCCAGTAGCTGATGCCGGTGACGCCGATCGCCACCGCGTGCGTCCCCATGTGCCAGCCGTCGGCGAGCAGCGCCATCGAGTTCCACAACCAGCCGGCGCCGATCTCGGCGGCCATCATCACGACCGTGATCGCGACCACGATCCACGCCCGGCGCTCGGTCGCGCGCCGGTCGGCCGCGAAATCGTGCGCGTGCCGCCACGGGGCGAGGTCGTGCTGGTGCATCGTCGGCTATCGGCTGGGCTGTCGCGGCCCGACTGTAGCCCGCGCATCCGGGATGGCTCGCCTCGCGGGCTTGTCCGCGGCGGTGCGAGGCCGGTCGCGCCGTCGCGAACCGATTCCTACAATGGTCGCCACTCACTCGAAACCGCCGGGGCCCATCGATGAACACATCCGCATCCGCGACGAAGGACCATTCGCTCGGCCACATCGCGCCGCGCGACAAGGCCGAGATCCTGGCCCAGGCGCTGCCCTACATCCGCAAGTTCCACGGCAAGACGATCGTCGTCAAGTACGGCGGCAACGCGATGACCGACCCCGGGCTGCAGCAGGATTTCGCCGAGGACATCGTGCTGCTGAAGCTCGTCGGCATGAACCCGGTCGTCGTCCACGGCGGCGGGCCGCAGATCGAGGAGGCGCTTTCGCGCCTCGGGAAGAAGGGCAGCTTCATCCAGGGCATGCGGGTGACCGACGCCGAGACGATGGAAGTCGTCGAGTGGGTGCTCGCCGGCCAGGTGCAGCAAGACATCGTCGGCCTCGTCAACGCCGCCGGCGGCAAGGCGGTCGGCCTCACCGGCCGCGACGGCGGCCTGATCCGCGCCAAGAAGCTCAGGATGGTCGACCTGAAAGACCCGAGCATCGAGCACGACGTGGGCCAGGTCGGCGAGATCGAGTCGATCGACCCGAGCGTCGTGCGCGCGCTGCAGGACGACCAGTTCATCCCGGTCATCTCGCCGCTCGGTTTCGGCGCCGACAACGAGAACTACAACATCAACGCCGACGTCGTCGCCGGCAAGCTCGCCGAGGTGCTGAAGGCCGAGAAGCTGATGCTGCTGACGAACACGCCGGGTGTGCTCGACCAGAGCGGCAAGCTGCTGACGAACCTGTCGGCGCGCGAGATCGACGAGCTGTTCGCCGACGGCACGATCAGCGGCGGCATGCTGCCGAAGATCTCGTCGGCGCTCGACGCCGCCAAGAGCGGCGTCAACACCGTGCACATCATCGACGGCCGCGTACCGCACGCGATGCTGCTCGAGATCCTGACCGACCAGGCGTACGGGACGATGATCCGTTCGCATTGATGTTGACTCCCAAGACGCGGCGGGTCGCCGCGTCGCCCCCCCGAGGGGGAGCTACACCAGCGGACCGGAGCAGCCGGATCCGCGGTGTCTGCTTGATGGGCGCTTCGCTTCGCTCGCTGGGAAGATTCGCGCGCGGCGCCGCCGTTGCGCGCATGACGCGCGGCGGCGAGCATGCGTCGCAGGCGGAGCCGGACTGATGGCGCAGCGCAAGCCGGCGCCGGTCTGGCTCTTCGACCTCGACAACACGCTGCACAACGCGTCGCACTTCGCGTTCGGCGGCATCAACGGCGCGATGACCGAGTACATCGTGCGCGAGCTGTCGATGACGCCGCCCGAGGCCGACGCGCTGCGGCGCCGGTACTGGCTGCGCTACGGCGCGACGCTGCTCGGGCTGGTGCGCCACCACGGCGTTCGCGCCGAGCACTTCCTGCATCACACCCATGTGCTGCCGGGATTGGAGGACGCGGTGCACGGCGACCGGCGCGACCTCGCCGCGCTGCGCGCGCTGCGTGGCCGCAAGTACGTCCTGACGAACGCGCCGCGCGGCTATGCCCTGCGCGTGCTGGGCGTGCTGGGCATCGCCCGCGCCTTCGACGGCGTGATCGCGGTCGAGGACATGCGCATGTTCGGCGACCTGCGGCCCAAGCCCGATGCGCGGATGCTGCGCCGGCTCGCGGCGCAGCTTCGCGTGCCGCCTTCCCGCTGCGTGCTCGTCGAGGACACGCTTTCGCATCTGAAGGCGGCGCGCAGCGTCGGCATGGGCACGGTCTGGATGCAGCGCTGGGCGCGCCAGGCGGCTCGGTCGCAGCCGGCGGCCGCGCGGCAAGCGGTGCGCCCGCCGTACGTCGATTGCCGCATCACGCAGCTGCGTGATCTGTTGCACGTCGCGGCAGCGTGAACTGCTGCACGCTGCAACGCCGATCGCGTGAACAGAACCGGAAGTTGGTGTTTACCTGCATCGGGATCGCAGCGGTGCGTGTGTGAGAATTCCGCAGCCCCTTGCGCCGTGCGACCCCGACGATGCCCGAGACCCAGCCCGAAGCGACGCCAGACGAAGCCGCCGACGCGCCGGTTGTGAACGCCGAGGCGGGTGCAGGCGAGGCGCCCGCGGCGCCTTCGCGCAAGCGGCCCAAGCCCGGCGAGCGGCGCATCCAGATCCTGCAGACGCTCGCCGCGATGCTCGAGGAGCCGGGCGCCGACCGCGTGACGACCGCCGCGCTCGCGGCGCGCATCGAGGTCTCGGAGGCGGCGCTGTATCGCCACTTCGCGAGCAAGGCGCAGATGTTCGAAGGGCTGATCGACTTCATCGAGCAAAGCGTCTTCACGCTCGTCAACCAGATCGCCGAGCGCGAGGCCGACGGCCGGGTGCAGGCAAGCCGGATCGTCGCCGTGCTGCTGCAGTTCGGCGAGAAGAACCCCGGCATGACGCGCGTGATGGCGGGCGACGCGCTCGTCTTCGAGCACGAACGCCTGCTCGCGCGGATGAACCAGTTCTTCGACCGCGTCGAATCGCAGTTGCGCCAGAGCCTGCGCGCCGCGGCGGAAAGCGCGGGCTCGCAGACGCCGACCGTCGACGCCAACGTCCGCGCCTCGGTGCTGACGGCGTTTTGCGTCGGCCGGCTGCAGCGCTTCGCGCGCTCGGGCTTCAAGCGGCTGCCGACCGAGCAGCTCGACGCCGCGCAGGGCGTGCTGCTGGGCTGAACGCCGGCCGCGCGCGCAACCGCCACGCGCGGGCGGGCCCTGTTCAGGGCTGGCTACACTCGCTGCCGATGACGCAGTCCCATTCCATCGAAGGCCTGATCGCGCGCGCCGAACAGTTGCTGACCCGTCTCGAAGCCGTGCTGCCGCGCCCGCTCACCGCGCCCGACTGGTCGGCGTCGATCGCGTTTCGCTACCGCAAGCGCGGCGCGTCGGGGATCATCGAGCCGGTGCGCCATGTGGCGGCGATCCGGCTCGATTCGCTCGTCGAGGTCGAGCCGCAGAAGCAGCGCCTGCTGCGCAACACGGCGCAGTTCGTCGTCGGCCAGCGCGCCAACAACGTGCTGCTGACCGGCGCGCGCGGCACTGGAAAGAGCTCGCTCATCAAGGCCTGCCTCAACGAGTTCGCGCCGTGCGGGCTGCGGCTGATCGAAGTTGACAAGACCGACCTCGTCGACCTGCCCGACATCGTCGATCTGGTCGCCGAGCGCCCCGAGCGCTTCATCGTCTTCTGCGACGACCTGAGCTTCGACGAGGGCGAGGCGGGCTACAAGGCGCTGAAGTCGATCCTCGACGGCTCGGTCGCGCAATCGAGCGAGAACGTGCTGATCTACGCGACGAGCAACCGCCGCCACCTGCTGCCCGAATACATGAAGGAGAACTTGACCTACAAGCACACCGACGACGGCGAGGTTCATCCCGGCGAGGTTGTCGAGGAGAAAATTTCGCTTTCCGAGCGCTTCGGGCTGTGGGTCAGCTTCTACCCGTTCAGCCAAGACGAGTACCTCGCGATCGTCGCCCAGTGGCTGCGCCATTTCGGCGTCGGCGAGGACGCGATTGCCGCCGCGCGCCAGGAGTCGCTCGTCTGGGCGCTCGAGCGCGGCTCGCGCTCGGGCCGCGTCGCGTACCAGTTCGCAGCCGACTACAGCGGGCGTCGCGCAACCGAAGCGCTGTGAACGCCGATCGTCCCGGCCGCCTTGCGGTTGACGTCGAAGGCTGTGAACCGCGCCGTCCGGTAGACGTCGCGGTGGGGGTCCTGATCGACACCGACGGCCGCTTCCTGCTGACGAGCCGGCCGCCGGGCAAGGTCTACGCCGGCTACTGGGAGTTTCCGGGCGGCAAGCTCGAGGCGGGCGAGAGCGTCGGGCAGGCGCTGCGGCGCGAACTGCACGAGGAACTCGGCATCACGATCGCCGGCGCCGAGCCGTGGCACGTCGAGCTCATCGACTATCCGCATGCGCTCGTGCGGCTGCACTTCTGCAAGGTCTTCGCCTGGCGCGGCGCGTTCGAGATGCGCGAGGGCCAGCAGATGGTGTGGCAGACGCTGCCGGTCGAGGTCTCGCCGGTGCTGCCCGGCACGCTGCCGGTGCTGCGCTGGTTCGCCGCCGAGCGCGGCCACGCAGGGCCGACCCAGGCGGCAGCGGCCGGCGGCGCGCAGCCGTGAAGCGCTCGCAACGCGCCGCTACACTGCCCGTATGGATTGGCTGGACGAAGTGCAATGGGACGCGCAGGGCCTGCTGCCGGTCGTCGTGCAGGAGGCTGCAAGCGGCGACGTGCTGATGGTCGCCTGGATGAACCGCGAGGCGCTGGCGCAGACGGCGGCGCGCGGCGAAGCGGTCTACTGGAGCCGCTCGCGCGGCCGGCTGTGGCACAAGGGCGAGGAGTCCGGCCACATCCAGAAGGTGCACGAGATGCGGCTCGATTGCGACGCCGACGTGCTGCTATTGACGGTCACACAACTCGGCCACGAGCCGGGCATCGCCTGCCACACCGGCCGCCATTCGTGCTTCTTCCGGCGGCTGGAAGGCGGCACCTGGCTCGAAGTCGATCCGGTCTTGAAAGACCCCGCTTCGATCTATAGATGAGGGCGATGATGGCTGCGATCGGCAACGACACGCTCGAGCGGCTGGCCGACGTCATCGCGCAGCGCCGCGCGAGCGGTACGGCCGAGACGAGCTATGTCGCGCGCCTCTTCGCCAAGGGCACCGACGCGATGCTGAAGAAGGTCGGCGAGGAAGCGACCGAGGTCGTGATGGCGGCCAAGGACGGCGCGCCGAAGGCGATCGTCGCCGAGGTCGCCGACCTGTGGTTTCACACGCTCGTCGTGCTCGCCGCGTTCGAGTTGCGGCCGGCCGACGTGCTCGCCGAACTCGAGCGGCGCGAAGGTCTTTCGGGATTGGAGGAGTTTGCCGCGCGCAAGGCGCAACAACGCGAGGAGAGTGAATCATGACGGATACCCTGGTGCTGTCGGACCGCGAACAGTCGCTCAAGAACATCGGCCACATCAGCTACGCGCTGCACACGATCGTCGCCGTCTCGGCGGTGATCCCGGGCGTGCAGGCGAGCATCGCGTTGCTCGCCATTGCCTTCATCATCGACCTCGTGAAGAAGGGCGATGCCGCCGGCACGTGGCAGGAGTCGCACTTCGGCTGGCGCATCCGCAGCGTGGTGTGGGCCGGCGTGCTGTACCTGCTGACGCTGCCGCTGTGGCTGCTGTTCTTCGTTCCGGGCTGGATCGCGTGGTGCGTGATCTCGCTGTGGTTCCTCTACCGCGTGGTGAAGGGCTGGATGTGCCTGAACGACGGCAGGGCCGTGGCATGACGCAAGACCCGGATTGCATCTTCTGCAAGATCGCCGCCGGCAGGATCGCCAGCCGCAAGGTCTACGAGGACGACGAACTCTTCGTCTTCCACGACATCGCGCCGTGGGCGCCGGTGCACTTCCTCGTCATCCCCAAGCACCACATCGCGACGCTGTACGACACCGGCGGCGAGCATGCCCCGATGCTCGGCCGCATGCTCGCACTGGCGCCGAAACTTGCGCGCGAACTGGGAGTCGAAAACGGGTTCCGGGTCGTCATCAACACCGGGCCGGACGGCGGCCAGGAAGTGCAACATCTGCACATGCACGTGATGGGCGGACCGCGGCCCTGGTTGAAGGGCTGAGCGCGAGGGCGCAGTCGTGCGCCGGCGCGGCCGGCAGCGCCGCGCAACGCCAAGACCTTGGCGCGGGGCGAAACCCCCACTGACCTAGAATCGATCGTTCCTTCGCAGGAGAAACATCATGGGTTCATTCAGCATCTGGCATTGGCTGATCGTTCTGCTGGTGGTTGTGCTGATCTTCGGCACCAAGAAGCTGAAGAACATCGGCTCCGACCTCGGCAGCGCCGTCAAGGGCTTCAAGGACGGCGTTCGCGACGGCGGCGCGACGGCCGGCGAAAGCCCGAGCGCGCCGCCGCAGCAGGTCGGCAACGCGCAGAAGACGGCCGAGACGGTCGACGTCGAGGCCAAGACCAAGGCCTGATCGCGCACGGCCGCCGCCCGCATCGGCAACGCTGAATGATCGACTTCGGCTTCGACAAGATCGCGCTGATCGGCGCCGTCGCGCTGATCGTCATCGGCCCCGAGAAGCTGCCGCGCGTCGCGCGCACCGTCGGCCACTTCGTCGGCAAGGCGCAGCGCTACGTCGCCGAGGTCAAGGCCGAGGTCAACCGCTCGATCGAACTCGACGAACTCAAGAAGATGAAGACCGAGTTCGAGGACGCGGCGCGCAACGTCGAGCAGACCGTCTCGAACGAAATCCGCCAGACGACGAGCGAACTCGACGATGCGTGGAAGGAGATCAACGCCGACGGATCGCGCTACGACCCGATCGAGGACACGCCGCCGCCGCCGAGCTACAAGCACCCGAAGAAGAACTGGCGCTTGAAGCGCGGCGCGATGCCGCAGTGGTACAAGCAGCGCCACGGCGTGCGCGGCAAGGCGCAGTCGGGCGCGGCGCGCGTCGCGCGCTTTCGGCCGCCGCGGCCGAACGCCTGAAGTGAAACTGCAGATCAAACAGATCGCTCGGCGTCGGTCCGTGCGGCGAGACCCCCTCACCCCAACCCTCTCCCCGAGGGGAGAGGGAGTCGTTCTGCTCTCCCGGAGGGGAGTTGGTCTGCCCCCTCTCCCGCGCGCGGGAGAGGGCCGGGGTGAGGGTCAACCACCCTGCTGCGCGGTTGCCTTCGCCGCCACGCGCCGCCCGCCGCACCGGTTCATGGGCCGTGGGGCGCGCCGGGCGCAATGGGCCACTGGCATGACGGCTCGCGGGCTTGCCGCTTCGCCGCGCCGCGGCCGCGCGCGGGGACGCTTGGCGCCGTTGGGGCAGTCCAGCCCGCGCTGAGATGGCCGACAAACCCGACGGCCCCGACGAACTCGAGGGCACCGAGCAGCCTTTCGTCGAACACCTGATCGAGCTGCGCGACCGGCTGATCCGCGCGCTGATCGCGGTCGGCGTCGCGTTTGCCGCGCTGTCGATCTACCCCGGCCCGAGCGGCCTGTATGACCTGCTCGCCGCGCCGCTCGTCGCGCACCTGCCGCAGGGCTCGACGATGATCGCGACGAACGTGATCTCGCCGTTCCTGGTGCCGATCAAGATCACGCTGCTCGCCGCGTTCCTGATCGCGCTGCCGGTCGTCCTCTACCAGGTCTGGGCGTTCGCCGCGCCGGGGCTGTACTCGCACGAGAAGCGGCTCGTGCTGCCGCTCGTCATCTCGAGCACGGTGCTGTTCTTCCTCGGCGTCGCGTTCTCGTACTTCTTCGTCTTCGGGCAGGTGTTTCGCTTCATCCAGAGCTTCGCGCCGAAGAGCATCACCGCGGCGCCGGACATCGAGGCCTACCTCGGCTTCGTGATGTCGATGTTCATCGCCTTCGGCGCCGCGTTCGAGGTGCCGATCGTCGTCGTCGTCCTCGCCCGGCTGGGCGTCGTCAGCATCGAGAAGCTGAAGGCGTTTCGCGCCTACTTCATCGTGCTCGCGTTCATCGTCGCCGCCGTGCTGACGCCGCCCGACGTCGTCTCGCAACTCGCACTCGCGATCCCGATGATCCTGCTCTACGAGATGGGCATCTGGGCGGCGCAGCTCTTCATCAAGCACACCAAGGCGCCCGAGGGAGAGGAAACGCCGGCCGCCTGATCAGCGCTCGCGCCGCGGCTGCGCCTTCGGCCGCTGCGCGACGGTGATGCTCAGCTTCAGTTGCTGCGCGCCGCGCTGGACGTCGATCGCCGTCTCGCTCTTCGGCTCGAGCGCGGCGACGGCGACGAGCAGTTGCGCCGTGTTGGCGACCGGCTTGCCGGCGATCGCCGTCACCACATCGCCCGGGCGCACGCCGCCGGCGTCGGCCGGGCCGTCGCGCAGCACGCCGGTGACGAGCGCGCCGTCCCTGATCGGCAGGCCGACGGTCTCGGCGATCTCGGGCGTCAGGTCGCGCGACTCGACGCCGATCCAGCCGCGCGTGATGCTGCCGTCGCGGATCAGGCCCTCCATCACCTGGCGCGCGATCGAGACCGGGATCGCAAAGCCGATGCCGTTGTTGCCGCCGCTGCGCGAGAAGATCGCAGTGTTGATGCCGAGCAGGTTGCCGTCGGTGTCGACCAGCGCGCCGCCCGAGTTGCCGGGGTTGATCGCGGCGTCGGTCTGGATGAAGTTCTCGTAGGTGTTGATGCCGAGGTGGTTGCGCCCGAGCGCGCTGACGATGCCCGAGGTCACCGTCTGGCCGACGCCGAACGGGTTGCCGATCGCGAGCACGATGTCGCCGACCTGCAGCGCGTCGGCGTTGCCGAAGGTCACCGCCGGCAGCCGGTCGAGGTCGATCTTGAGCACCGCCAGATCGGTGTCGGGGTCGCTGCCGATGACGCGCGCCTTCGCCTGGCGGCCGTCGGCGAGCTGCACCTCGATGTCGTCGGCGCCGGCGATGACGTGGTTGTTCGTCAGCAGGTAGCCCTCGGGCGAGACGATCACCCCGGAGCCGAGCCCGACCTGGCGCCGGTACGGGCTCGCCGGGTCGGCGTCGTCGCCGAAGAAGAAGCGAAACCAGGGGTCGGCGTCCGCGCCGTCGCGGCGCGGCGCCTTGCTCGCCGTGACGCTTACGACCGACGGCGCTGCGCGGTGCGCGGCGCCCCGGTAGCTGTGCGGTGCGTCCGCCGCCGTGCCGCTCGCCGCCGGCGCCGCCGCGCTGACGAGGGTCACGACCTGGCCGCGCATGCTGCCGGCGCGCGCCAGCCACTCGGGCTTGAGCGTCGCGACGACGAACAGCAGCGCGACGGCGACCGTCACGGTCTGCGAAAAGAGCAACCAGGCCTTGCGCATCGAATCCTCTGGGTGGCCTTCGGATTATCGGCCGCGGCCCGCGCGCGGGCGGGAGCCGCGTTCAATCGCGGCGCAACCGGCCGAAGCCTAGAATCGCCGCCCGATCCGGCTCGCAAATGGCATTGACGATGCGACGATCAACTCTCTGCCTGCTCGCAATCACGCTCGCCTGCGGCGCGGCGCGCGCCGAATCCGAGGCCGACCGCTGGAACCTCGCCGACCTCTACCCGTCGCAGGCGGCGTGGGACGCCGACGCCGCGAAGCTCGAGGCGCAGTTGCCGCAGCTTGCCGCGTGCAAGGGCGAACTCGGCACGAGTGCGGCGCGGCTGCGCGAATGCCTGGCGCTGCGCGCCGACATGGCCAAGCGCGGCGGCCGACTCTACGTCTTCGCCGGCGAGCAGCACGCGCAGGACATGGGCGTCGCGGCGAGCGAAGCCGTCATGCAGCGTGCCGAGGCCCTCGATCACCGGCTCGGGGAGACGGCTTCGTTCTTCGAGCCCGAACTGATCGCTATCGGGCCGGCGCGTGTCGCCGAATTCATCGCCGCCGATCCGGGCCTTGCGATCTACCGCTTCCCGCTCGAACAGACGCTGCGCGCCGCGCCGCACACGCTCGATGCGGCGGGCGAGGCGATCGTCGCCGGGTTCGGGCAGATGACGGGCGGCGGCCAGACGGCGTATGCGCTGCTCGCCAACGCCGACATCCCGTGGCCGAAGGTGAGGCTTTCGAGCGGCGAGGAGGTCGTGCTCGACCAGACGGCGTACGAGAAGTACCGCGAGTCGAAGAATCGCGCCGACCGCGAGCGCGTGATGGACGCGTTCTTCGCCGCCTGGAAGACCTACGAGCGCACGGCCGGCGCGCTGCTGCTGTCGCAACTGAAGCAGGACAAGGCGTTTGCCGAGGTGCGCAAGTACCCCGATTCGATCAGCCATGCCCTCGACGCCGACAACATGCCGGTCGCGGTGATCGACACGCTGATCGCGCAGACGAACGCGAACCTGCCGACGCTGCACCGTTACTTCCGGCTGCGCGCGAAGCTGCTCGGCGTCGAGCAGATGAGCTACTTCGATGTCTACCCGCCGATCGTCGGCGGCGACCTCGCGTTCCCGCTCGCCGAGGGCAAGGCACTGACGCTCGAAGCCGTCGCGCCGCTTGGCGCGGACTACGTCGAGACACTGCGCCACGCGTTCGATGCGCGCTGGATGGACGCCTACCCACGGCCGCGCAAGCTTTCGGGCGCGCACATGGCGGGCTACGCCTACGACGTGCATCCGTACGTGCTGATGAACTACAGCGACGACTACTCGTCGCTGACGACGCTTGCCCACGAGTGGGGGCATGCGATGCACTCGGTGCTCGCCAACCACGCCCAGCCCTTCGTCACCGCCGACTACGCGACCTTCGTCTCCGAGATCGCCTCGACCTTGAACGAGGAACTGCTGCTCGCGCGCATGCTCGATCGCGCGAAGACCGACGACGAGCGGCTCTTCTATCTCGGCAACGCGCTCGAAGGGCTGCGTGCGACGTTCTTTCGCCAGGCGATGTTCGCCGAGTTCGAGCGCGCGATCCACGCCCGCGTCGACAAAGGCGAGCCGCTCACCGGCGAGGACCTGACGGCGGCGTACTGCGAGATATTGAAGCGCCATCACGGCAGCGCCGAAGGCGTCGTCGCGATCAAGCCCGGGTACTGCGTCGAGTGGGCCTACGTCCCGCACTTCTACACGCCGTTCTACGTCTACCAGTACGCGACGTCGATTGCCGCGAGTTCGCTCTTCGCGCAGCGAATCCTGGCGGGCGACGCCGGCGCGCGCGAGCGCTATCTGGCGCTGCTCGCGGCCGGCGGTTCGGGCTATCCGTACGAACTGGTGAAGGCGGCCGGCGTCGATCTGGCAACGCCCGCGCCGTACGAGGCGCTCGTTGCGCGCATGAACCGCATCATGGACGAGATCGAGGCGATCCTCGCGCGGCGGCGCTGACGCCTGTCCACCGCGTCATTGAAATGCCCGCCGAGGGTCGTCCGAGACGGGATGCGATGCAAGGCGCAAAGCGCAGCGATACCCGCAGGTATCGCGAGCATTTGCAACGCCGCAGCGCGCCCGTATCGGGCGGACGGCGGGGGTGCGATTTCAGTGACGCAGTGGACTACTTCGTGCGCGCCTGCTCGGCGGCGATCCAGTCGTCGATCTGCAGCGCGAGCACCGACAGCGGCACCGGCCCGGTGTCGAGCACGGCCATGTGAAAGCGCCGCAGGTCGAAGCGATCGCCGAGCGCGGCGCGAGCGCGGTCGCGCAGCGCGACGATCTCGAGCGCGCCGATCATGTACGACGTCGCCTGCCCCGGCCAGACGTAGTAGCGATCGACCTGCGCCCGCACATACTCGCGCTTGAAGCCGGTGCGCTCGGTCATCCAGTCGATCGCCTGCTGGCGCGACCAGCCGAGCGCGTGG
>JBDHSE010000029.1:0-16132 GCA_039807955.1 Ideonella sp.
GCGCGAGGTGCGCGGCACGAGCGCGTACTACCGCATCGCCGACGAGTCGGTCTACGCGCTGTGCGACCTCGTCTGCGGCAACGTCGCTCGCGGCCTCGAGCGCAGCGCCCGCGGCCGCGAGGCGTTCACCCGCAGCATGCGCCGCGCGCACGGCGCCAAGCGCTGATTGGCCGCACGGCGGCGGCGCCCCCGGCGCCGGGCGAGAATGGCGCCTGAACGCAACGCATCGCAAGACACGACATGACCGACATCACGCTCAAGAACTTCGAAGCCGACCTCATCCAGGAGTCGATGCGCCAGCCGGTGCTGCTCGACATCTGGGCGCCGTGGTGCGGGCCGTGCCGCACGCTCGGGCCGATCCTCGAGAAGGTCGAGCGCGATTACGGCGGGCGCTTCAAGCTCGCCAAACTCAACAGCGACGACCAGCCCGAGATCGCCGGCCAGCTGAGCCAGGCCTTCGGCGTGCGGTCGATCCCGTTTTGCGTGCTCTTCGACCGAGGGCAGCCGATCGACGGCTTCGTCGGCGCGTTGCCCGAGGCACAGGTGCGCCAGTTCCTCGACAAGCACGTGCCGAGCGAGGAGGAGTTGCAGGCCGAAGAGAAAATCGAGGAAGCTGGGGCGCTGGCCGCCGGCGGCGACCCTGACGCCGCGCTCGCGCAGCTGACGCAGGCGCTCGCGACCGACCCCGACAACGACACCGCGCGCGGCGAGATGGTCGCACTGCTGCTGCAGCAGGGCCGCGGTGCCGACGCCCGCGCCGCGTACCAGCCGATGGCGCCGCGCGCGATCACGAACCAGCGCATCGCGGCGCTCGGCCACTGGCTCGCCGCCGTCGAGGCCGCGCCCGCCGCGCGCGGCGCCGAAGAACTGGCCGCCGCGATCGCGCAGAACAAGCGCGACTTCGACGCCCGCTTCGCCCTCGCCCAACGCCACTTCGCCGCTGGCCGCTTCACCGAGGCGATGGACGAACTGCTCGAGATCGTGATGCGCGACAAGGCGTGGAACAGTGAGATCGCGCGCAAGACCTATGTCGCGATCCTCGAACTGATGACCAAAGCCGCGCCCAAACCCGCTGCGCCAGCCGCCGCCAAGGGCGCTCTCGAAGTCACCGGCCCGTCGGCAGCCGTCGAGTCCGACCCGGTCGTCGACGGCTACCGACGCAAGCTGAGCATGGCGTTGTTCTGAGCCGGAACGCAGCGGCCGCGCGAACGGGCGCGGGCGGGCGGATGCGCGCTACGCTTCATGCAACTCCTCTCGAAGCACCCTGCGCAGTGTCGCAACGGTCAACGGGCGGTCGTCCTGCGACTTGGCGCGCTTGTCCGTCAAGCATGCGCGCAGTGCGGCGTTGATGGCGGTCTGGTAGCCGACGCCGTGTGTCTCGGCCTTGGCGCGAAAGTGCTCGATGATGTCGTCGTCGAGCATGATCGTGATGCGGGTCTTGCCCGGGGACACGATGACCGCACCCCTCTTGCCGCCCGAAAAGTCGTACTGCTTACGCATGGTAGTGCCCTGACTCGCCGCGGCTGGCCTTGCGTGCCGAGATCAACCTGACGCGGTCGCCGCGCGGCGTATGAACCACGACCAGGATGCGGCCGAGCGCGTCCATCCCCATTGTCACGAAGCGGCGCTCGCCGCGAGCATCCGGGTCTTCGATCGTGACGGCGCCTGGATCGCGAAGCGCTTGCTCGGCATCGGCGAAGCTGACCTTGTGTTTGGCAAGATTGGCGCGAGCCTTGGCTGGATCGAACTCGATCTCCACGCCACGATTATGCATATCCTATGCATACGCGCAAGCGCGGAACCGCCGAGCCGGCGGCGGCTCGACACCCGCCGCCGGCCGACGGCATCGCCGTGGCGGCAATGCCCGTCCGGCCGCGTCAGCGCGCTTTCGTCGGCCGCTGCCAGTTCTCTATCGTCGCCTGGCGGGAGCGAGCGACAGTGAGCTTGCCGGGCGGCGCGTCTTCGGCGATCGTCGAGCCGCCGGCTATCGTCGCGCCGGCGCCGATCGTGACGGGGGCGACGAGGACGCAGTTCGATCCGATGTGGGCGTCGGCGGCTATCGTCGTGCGGTGCTTGTTGGCGCCGTCGTAGTTGGCGATGATGCTGCCGGCGCCGAAGTTGACGCGCTCGCCGACGTCGGCGTCGCCGAGGTAGGCGAGGTGGTTGGCCTTCGCGCCGCGCGCGAGCGTCGCGTTCTTCACCTCGACGAAGTTGCCGATGTGGACCTCGTCGCCGAGCGCCGCGCCCGGCCGCAGCCGCGCGAACGGCCCGACGCTCGCGCCGGCGCCGATCGTCGAGCGTTCGATGCAGGTGAACGGCTGGATCACGGTGCCGGCGGCGATCGTCGCGTCGCGGATCACGCAGTGCGCGCCGATGCGAACGCCGTCGCCGAGCGCGACGCGGCCCTCGAACACGCAGCCGACGTCGATCTCGACGTCCATGCCGCAGCGCAGCTCGCCGCGCAGATCGAAGCGCGCCGGGTCGGCGAGCCGCACGCCTGCTTCCATCAGCGCGTCGGCCTGCGCGCGCTGGAAGCGCCGCTCGAGTTCGGCGAGCTGCAGCGGGCTGTTCACGCCGAGCACCTCGGCCTCGTGGCGCGGGTTGGCGGTGACGACCGGCACGCGGTCGGCGACGGCCAGCGCGACGATGTCGGTCAGGTAGTACTCGCGCTGCGCGTTGTCGTTGGTCAGACGCGCGAGCCAGCGCTTCAGGTGCGCGGTCGGCGCCGCCATGCTGCCGGTGTAGACCTCGCGGATCGCACGCTGCGCGGGCGTCGCGTCCTTCTCCTCGACAATGCCGTGCACGCGGCCACCGACATCGGCGCCGCGCCCCGCCGGGTCGCCGCGCAGCACGCGGCCGTAGCCGGTCGGGTCGGCGAGGTCGATGGTCAAGAGAGCGAGGTTCGCGCCGTCGGCCGCCGCGAGCAGCGCACGCGCGGTGGCCGGCTCGATCAGCGGCACGTCGCCGTTGAGGATCAGCGTCATGCCGTCGTCGTGCAGTTGCGGCGCCGCCTGCAGCACGGCGTGGCCGGTGCCGAGCTGCGGCTCCTGGCGCACGAAGACGAGGCCCGGCGCGCTGACGGAAGATTCCACCTGCTCGGCGCCGTGGCCGGTGATCGCGACGATGCGGTCGGCGCCGAGCTGGGCCGCGCAATCGAGAACATGCTGCAATAGGCTGCGCCCGGCCAGCCGGTGCAGCACCTTGGGCAGCGCCGACTTCATGCGCGTGCCCTTGCCCGCCGCCATGATCACGATATCGAGAGCCATGCGTTTGCCTTCATCCTTCGCCAGAGCCCGGATTATCTGCGGGCTCGCGCTGTGCCTCGCCTTGCTCGGCGGCTGCAGCGTGTTGCGCATCACGTACCCGCAGGTGCCGACGCTCGCCTACTGGATGATCGACGACTACGTCGACTTCACGAGCGCGCAGACGACGACCGTGCGCGAGAACATCGGCCGCGTCTACGCCTGGCACCGCGGCACGCAGTTGCCGGTCTACGCCGCACTGCTGCAGCGCGCGCAGGCCGAGGTGCTGTCGGACGTGACGCCGGCCCAGGTCTGCCGCTGGGCGGACGAGATCCGCGCCCAGGGCTACAAGGTCTTCGAGCAGGCGCTGCCGGCCGTCGCCGAGCAGGCCTTGGTGCTCGACGCGAAGCAGCTGGCCCACATGCAGGCGCGCTTCGACAAGACGAACGACGATTTCCGCAGCGACTACATGCAGCCGGATCGCAAGGAGCGGCTGCAGGCCGCCGTCAAGCGCACGATCGACCGCCTCGAGATCTTCTACGACACGATCGACGATGCGCAGCGCGCGGAGGTCGTGCGCGCGGTGGCGGCCTCGCCGTTCGACGCCGAGCGCTGGCTCGCCGACCGCATCGCCCGCCAGCAGGCCGTACTGCAGACGCTCGCCCGCCTGCAGCGCGAACGCGCGACGCCGGCGCAGGCACAGGCGGCGCTGCGCGCGCTCGCCGAGCAGGTGCAGTTCTCGCCCAACCCGGCGATGCGTGAGGCGCAGGAGCGCTTGAAGCGCTACAGCTGCGAGTTCGTCGCCCGCTTCCAGAACGGGGCGACCGCCAAGCAGCGCCAGTTCGCGGCGGCCCGGTTCAAGGGCTGGGAAGACGATGTGCGCGCCCTCGCCGCCGAGCCGAAGGCACCGGCCGGGCCGCCGCCGACCTGACTGGCGCGCGGGCCGTTCGCGGCGATCAGCGCGGCTTCAATCCCGCAACTGCCAGCGCACCGGCGCGTGCTTCGGCGCGGCCGGCGCGCAGGCGTCGTCCTCGTCGTCGTCGAACGCCTTGTCGCCGCCGCAGTCGGGAACGCCGGTCGTCGCGAGCGTCGTGAACGGGTAGAGCCTGCGGTCGAGCAGGTGCGACGGCACGACGTTGCCGAGCGCGGTGAACATGTTGTCCAGGCGCCCCGGATGCTCGCGCTCCCACTCGCGCAGCATGCGCTTCATCTGCACCCGCTGCAGGTTGTCCTGGCTGCCGCACAGCGAGCAGGGGATGATCGGGAACTCGCGCCGCGCGGCCCAGCGTTCGAGGTCGGCCTCGGCGACGTAGGCGAGCGGGCGGATCACGATGTGGCGGCCGTCGTCGCTGACGAGCTTGGGCGGCATCGCCTTCAGGCGGCTGTTGAAGAACATGTTCATGAAGAAGGTCTGCAGCATGTCGTCGCGGTGGTGGCCGAGCGCGATCTTGCTCGCGCCCAGTTCGTCGGCGACGCGATACAGGATGCCACGGCGCAGCCGCGAGCACAGGCTGCACATCGTCTTGCCCTCGGGGATCAGGCGCTTGACGATCGAGTAGGTGTCCTGGTTCTCGATATGAAACGCGACGCCGCGGCTCGCCAGATAGCCCGGCAGCACATCGGCCGGAAAGCCGGGCTGCTTCTGGTCGAGGTTGACGGCGACGAGTTCGAACGCGACCGGCGCGCGTGCCTGCAGCGACAGCAGGATGTCGAGCAGCGCGTAACTGTCCTTGCCGCCCGAGACGCAGACCATCACCTTGTCGCCCGGCTCGATCATGGCGAAGTCGGCGATCGCCTGGCCGACCTGGCGGTGCAGCCTTTTCGCGAGCTTGGCGGCTTCGACGCTCGGCTTGGCGGCCCTTTGCTGGACGGGCGCGGGCGCGCCCTGTTCGGTCGTGATCACGGTGAGTCTTCCTTGATGCCGAAGACCTCGACGCCGACCGCCGCGCAGTCGGGGTAGACGTCGGGCTTCTCGGTCGAGACGCGCGCCGCGCGCACGCGCGGATGCTCGAGCATCAGCGCCAGCACCTCGTCGCACAGCGTCTCCTGCAGGTGGATGTGGCCCTTGCTGATGCGCAGCGCGATGGTGCGGCGGATGAAGTCGTAGTCGACGACCTCGTCGAGCTCGTCGTCCTTCGGCGTCGACAGCGCGAGCGGCACGTACAGATCGACGTTGATCAGCACGCGCTGCTCGCCGCGCTTCTCGAAGTCGTGGACGCCGATGTTGATCCAGATCTCGTAGTCGCGCAGGAAGAGGCGGCGGCAGTCCGAGAGGCGTGGGTCGGCAAGCAGGCTTTGCATGGCGTCATTGTCCGCCGGCTTGGCGCTGGGCGAGGAACAGCACGTCGCGCGGCTGCGGCTGCAGGTGCTGGCCGCCGTCGACGAGCAGCGTCGTTCCGGTGATGGCCGGCGACTCGATCAGGAAGCGCACCGCGCGCGCGACGTCGTGCGGCTCGGACGATCGCGCAAGCGGCGTGAGCGCGCGCGCGCGGTCGAACTCGGCCGCGGTCATCGGGCCCGACGCGAGCGTCACGCCCGGTGCGACGCCGCACACCCGCAGCCGCGGCGCGAGCGCCTGCGCGAGGAGCGTCGTCGCCGCCTCGAGCGCCGCCTTCGACAGCGTGTACGAGAAGTAGTCCGGGTTCGGGTTCCACAGCTTCTGGTCGAGCAGGTTGACGGCACAGCCGCTCGCGTCGCGCTCGGCAAGGTGCGCATGCAGCGCACGCGCGAGGACGATCGGCGCGCCGGTGTTCGCGCGTGCATGCGCTTCGAGCATCGCGTAGCCGAAGCCCGCGACATCGTCGTATTCGAAGCGCGACGCATTGTTGACGAGCGCATCGAGCCGGCCGCACTGCGCGACGACACGCGGCACGAGGGCGCCGCATTGATCCTCGTCGGCCAGATCAGCGTCGAACGCGAAGGCCTGCGCGCCGAGTGCCTGCGCGTAGGCGACCGTCGCCCGCGCCGCGACGGCCGACGCCCGGTAGTGGACGGCGACGTCGAAGCCGTGGCGCGCAAGCTCGAGCGCGATCTCGCGCCCGATGCGCTGCGCCGCGCCGGTGACGAGCGCGACCGGGCGGGCGGATGACGACGGCGGCGGGACGGCGGGCACGATTCCTACAATGCCGCAATGGGCGAGGCAGCAGCGAACGGCAAGGCGTCGAGTGTATCGGCGCCGCCTGCAGGCGATGCGCTGCGCGAACGCATCGCGCGCGAGATCGCCGACGCCGACGGCTGGATCGGCTTCGACCGCTTTATGGCGCTCGCGCTGTACGAACCGGATCTCGGCTACTACTCGCGCGGTGATCGCCAGTTCGGCTTGATGCCCGAGTCGGGCAGCGATTTCGTCACCGCGCCCGAGCTTTCGCCGCTCTTCGGCCGCGCGCTCGCGGTGCAGGTCGCGCAGGCGATGCAGGCAAGCGGCACCGACACGGTCTACGAGTTCGGCGCCGGCTCGGGCGCTCTCGCGGCGCAGCTGCTCGATGCGCTCGATGCATCGGGCGTGCCCGTGCAGCGCTACGCGATCGTCGACGTCTCGACCACGCTGCGCGAGCGCCAGCGCGAACGCCTCGCGCGCTTCGGCGATCGGGTGCAGTGGCTCACGGCGCTACCCGACGCGATGCACGGCGTCGTCGTCGGCAACGAGGTGCTCGACGCGATGCCGATCAAGCTACTCGCCTGGGACGGCGCGCGCTGGGCTGAGCGCGGTGTTGCCGCCGGCGCCGGCGGCGGCTTCGCGTGGCAGGACCGGCCGACCGATGTTGCGCCGCCCTTCGTGCCCGACGACCCCGCACACTTCGGCCCGGGCTACCTGACGGAGATCCACCCGCAGGCCGAGGCATTCATCGCGACCGTCGCCGAGCGCCTGCAACACGGCGCTGCGTTCTTCATCGACTACGGCTTCCCCGAGGCCGAGTACTACCACCCGCAGCGCCGCGGCGGCACGCTGATGTGCCACCGCGCGCACCGCGCCGACGCTGACCCTCTCACAGACGTGGGCGAGAAGGACATCACGGCGCACGTGAACTTCACCGCCATCGCCCTCGCCGCGCAGGACGCCGGGATGGAGGTGCTGGGGTACACCTCGCAGGCGCGCTTCCTCTTCAACTGCGGCCTGCTCCCGATGCTGCAGTCGGCGAGCCTCGCCACCCGCACCCACGCCCGGCGCCTCGTCGACGAGCACGAGATGGGCGAGTTGTTCAAGGTGATCGGGTTCGCGCGCGGCTGCAGCTTCGATGCGGCCGGGTTCGTCGAAGGGGATCGGAGCCACACGTTGTAGTTGTGGCCTCTGTGGTTTGCCGAAGTAGCGAGGTCGGTGTCGTCGTGCCAAGGTTGGAGCGGCAAGGGCGCGCCCGGCCAGGCCGAGGCGCTTCGATGCGGCGCCCGCCCTGCGGGCGGATTCCCTGCGATGCTCAGGCCCACGGCCCCGTCGCGAAACTCGCTGCGTTCACTGCGTTCACTGCGCTCGGACATCGCGACGAGTCAGATCACGAAGCGCGCTCTCGCGCGCGGGCCGTGGACCTTCCGCTTCTCGGCGCCGCATAGGCGCGCCGCGGCCTGGCCGAGCGCGCCCTTGCTGCGGCTTCAGCACCTCGCAAAGAGAACAAGACGGGCGCTTCGCGATCCACCACGCTGGCCGAAGGTCGCGGGCGACCCGCCTACGGCCTCATGCCGAAGCATCAGTTCGAACGACGCCGCCGCGCCAGCGCCAGCGCGGTCAACCCAGCCAGCATCAGCGCATAGGTCTGCGGCTCCGGCACCACGGGCACATCGCCAGGGCGAACTGCCATGGCGTAGTTGGAACCGCTCTTGACGTAGCTGCCCTGCCAGCCGATGGTGGTGTAGAAGCGCCACGCGAGGTCCGGGCTCGACGCGACCTCCGTACCGGACCAGTAACGGTAGGACTGTAGGTTCTGGAAGCCGCCGGTGTTGGTCAACGAACCGGCCGGGTTGCCGAGTTCGACGTACCACAGGTGGCCCATCTCGCTGCCGGTGCAGTTGTAGCCCGAGCACTCATCGCTCGTCGGCAGTCGCCAGCCGCTGTACCCTCCGAAACTGAAATCCGCGGCCCAGGCGACGGCGGTGTCCCAGTCCATCAGCCCGTTGACGTTGGCATCGCGCAGCCAGGTGATGTCGAGATCGGTGTCGTAGAACGCGTCGACAACGCTGTCGCCGTCGAGGTCGCGGTCTTGCAGCGCGGCGTGCGCCGTGCCGGCGGCGAACAGCGCGCAAGCGCAAAGCACCGCGGCGCGGGCGATCGGAGTCAGGGTCTTGTTCATCGACAGTTCTCCTCGGCGGCCCTGACGGGTTGCTCGGAGGCCGCGCGGCTGCAGGGCCTCGGCCGCGGCGGTTCGGGATGTGCGCCCAGATCGCCAGATTCCCCTCCCCCGCAACATTGTCAATCCCGCATTTCGGGGGGGGGACTGGTGTATGTCCCGATGGTTAACCTTGCCCGCCATCAAGCTGCAGCCGAATCAGGTGTTCTCGCGCATTGGGCTGGGGCGCCGGACCTCCTGCCCGCATTGCGCGATGCACTTGCTGCGCAAGCGCCGGCGCTGCCGGCCAAGGCGCGATCCCAGCTCGAGCAGGGGGCGGCTCGAGCCCGCGAAGCGCGTCTCTCGTCTTCACGGAAGTACTCGCCGATTGTTTACAATTTCAGCTTCAAAAGCTGAATCAGCAGATCGATGTTCGACCGCCACGCCCGCGCCCGCTTGCTGCGCCTCGCGCGCGGCTTCCCGGTCGTCGTGCTGACGGGGCCGCGGCAGTCGGGCAAGACGACGCTGGCGCGCGCCGCATTTCCCGGCCACGCCTATGTCTCGCTCGAGGACCCCGATGTGCGCGAGCGTGTCGCGGCCGACCCGCGCGGCTTTCTCGACCGGCACCGCGGCGGCCTGCTCGTCGACGAGGTGCAGCGCGTTCCGGCGCTGCTGTCGTATCTGCAGACCGCGGTCGACGCGCACCCCGGCATGGGCCGCGTCGTGCTCACCGGCTCGCAGAACCTGCTGCTGTCGGCGGCGGTGAGCCAGAGCCTCGCCGGCCGGGCGGGCTATCTGGAGCTGCTGCCGCTCGCCTATGCCGAGGCGCCGGCCGTCTTCGATCGGTTCTCGCTCGACGAGTGGCTGGTCGCCGGCGCGTACCCGGCGCTCTATGACCGCGACGTGGCGCATGCCGACTGGCACGCGAGCTACATCGCGACCTACGTCGAGCGCGACGTGCGGCAGATCAGCCGCATCGCCGACCTGCTGCAGTTCCAGCGCTTCATGCGGCTGATGGCCGCGCGCGCCGGGCAGATGCTCAATCTGAACGCGGTGGCCAACGACCTCGGCATCGCGCAGACCACGGCGCGCGACTGGCTGGCGGTGCTCGAGTCGAGCTACATCGTCTTTCGCCTGCCGCCCTACCACGGCAACTTCGGCAAGCGGCTGGTGAAGACGCCCAAGCTGTACTTCCACGACACCGGCCTCGCCGCCTGGCTGCTCGGCATCGCGCAGGCCGACGCGATGGCGATCCACACTATGCGCGGCGCGCTGTTCGAGAACATGCTCGTCGCCGAGTACCTGAAGTACCTGCGCCACCACGGCATCGCCCACGCGATGCACTTCTGGCGCGACAACACCGGCAACGAGGTCGACCTGCTGATCGAGCGCGCGGGCGTGCTCTGGCCGGTCGAGATGAAGTCGGGCGCCACGCTGCAGCGCGACTGGCTGCGCGGCCTGCACACCTGGCAGCGCCACGCCGCGGCGGCCCGGCAGGGCGAGCCGATGCTGATCAGCGCCGCGCCGGGCAGCTTCGGCTACGAAGGCGTGAGGGTCGCGCACTGGCGCGACGCCGTGCGCGCGCTCGTGGCGCAGCCCGGCGAGACCGGCGCGCGGCCCGGCTGATCACGATCTCACTGCGCCGAAGCTTGCCAGCCAGCGCGCAGCACATGCCGACGATCCTCGGCGTGCCCGGCGCCTGCTCGGCGAGCATGAGAGGCACGCGTTGCGAAAGGTGGACGGATTGCCGCGCGGCGCCACTCTCGACGCGATGGGGTTCGCCGCCGGCGATCGGTCACACCGGCTTCGAACGACCGGCGCGCTGCCGGCTGCGTGCACGCGGCGCGAGCGCCTTGTCCAACGCCGCCCAGGTGCCCTTGCCGACGATGCCGTCGACGTCGAGGCCCTGCTCGCGCTGGAACGCGGCGACCGCGACCTCGGTGCCGGGGCCGAAGTCGGCGTCCACCGCGAGCATGTAGCCCAGGCCGCGCAGCGCGCGCTGCAGCTCGGTGACGGCCTCGCCCTTCGAACCGCGGCGCAGCACCGGCCGCCCGCCGGCCGGCGGCGCCTCGCCGGCGAGCACGAAGCCTTCGATCCGCGCGATCGCCGTCTTCGCCTTCGTCGTGTACAGGCGCCGGTCGTCGAGGCCGTTCGTGCCGCCGTTGACGAGCCTTGTGACTTCGACGATGTCGTCGCGGTCGCAGGCGGCGTTGATGCTGCGCTTCTTCCAGTACTCGCACGCAATGCGCAGCGACAGCACCGGCTCGGCGGCGAGTTCGGGGTCGCCCTCGAGGTCGACGCCGAGGATCGCGCCGAGTGCGCGGTAGTTCGCGCGGCCGGTGAGCTGCAGCAACCCGCGACCCTTGTAGCGCGGCCCGTCGCCGGGCTGGTTGTTGCCGAGGTCGGCGCGGCCTTCGTAGCGCGCGCCGGAGGCGAACTCCTCGGTGGTGCGAAAGCCGGCCGACTCGTGGCAGGTCTGGCCGAGGAAGTGCGCGATCCGCAGCCGGGTGTCGATCTTGTAGGGCTCGAGCGTCTGCGCGAGCACCGCGCCGACCGCCGAGATGATCGCGTCCTGCTTGACGAAGAGGTCGCCGCTGAAGTGCGGCGCGACTTCGCGCATGGTTTGGGCATCGACCTGGATCATTCGGCTCTCCTCGGGGGTTGACGGCGGTTCGGCCGACGCGGCCGGCGCAGCGCGACTCTGCGGCAAACGCGGGCCGCTTGCCAATCCCTATCTTCGCTACGGCACGCCTACCGGGCGTTGCGCTGAACCGGCGGCAACTCGAACCCGGTCGGATCTTCGGCAATGCCGGCGCGCGCGAACAGGTCCGGCCCGAGCGCCGAGGCCGCCGCGCCGGCGCAGGGCAGGTTCGCGATACGCCGGCCGTGCTTCTCGACGACGACGCCTGCCCGGCTGCCCCAGCCGCGGCCGATCGCCGTGTAGACGACGTAGCGGTACGGCGGGTTCGCGAACGCGAGGTACGCTCCGCCGCCGCCGGAGAACATCAGGCTGCCGCCGCGCACCGCGGCGCGCCAGCCGGCGCCGGCCGCCGGCAGCACGAACGGGCCACGGCCGGGCGTGCCGAAGCGGTATTGCACGACGCCCGCGTCCAGCGCCAGATCGGCCGACGCACAGATCGACAGCAGCTTGCGCCCGATGCTGCAGGCGAACAGCGTCTGTTCCTCGGCCGCGCAGTGCGATGCGGCAGCAGCGTCGCCCGCCACCGCATGCGGCTGCCCGAGCGCGAACAGTGCCGCGGCGAGCAGCGGCACGCCCCGGCGCACGAAGGCGGATGCAACAGACATGGCCCGCGATCATAGGTGCCCGCATCGTTGCCGCATCGCCGATGGGGCGACGCGCCGCGATCGAAGCCAGACGTCGCCTGCCGGCGATACGATGCGCCGACCAGACGCCAAGGAGCCGCACGATGCCCGATCTGCTGAACCGCCAGACCCTCGCCGACCTGCTGCGCCGCACCGCGGCGCGCCTGCCGCACAAGGTGGCGATCCGCTGCGGCGAGGTCGCGTGGACGTGGCGCGAGTTCGATGCCGTCGCCGGCCGGCTCGCGGCCGGGTTGCAGGCGCAGGGCATCGCCGCCGGCGACCGCGTCGCTGTGCTCGCGCGCAACTCGCATGCGTTTGCCGCGCTGCGCTTTGCGCTGGCGCGCATCGGCGCGGTGCTCGTGCCGGTCAACTTCATGCTGGGCGCCGAGGAGGCAGCTTTCATCCTGCGCCATTCGGGGGCGCGGCTGCTCGCGGTCGACAGCGGCCTCGCCGCGCTCGGCCGGCAGGCGGCGGCGCTCGACACAAGCGTCGAGCGGCTGCTGTGGCTGCCGTCCGAGCAAGCGAGCGAGCCGCTCGCCGGCGCGCTGAGCTTCGACGAACTCGCCGCGACGGCCCAGCCGCCGCAGGAAGCCGACATCGGCCGCGACGACCTGCTGCAGATCGTCTACACGAGCGGCACCGAGTCGGCGCCGAAGGGCGCGATGCTGACGCACGGCGCGGTGATCGACCAGTACGTGAGCTACATCATCGACGGCGAGATGGCCGAAGGCGATAGCGTGCTGCACGCGCTGCCGCTGTACCACTGCGCGCAGCTCGACGTCTTCCTCGGGCCCTGCGTCTATCTCGGTTGCAGCAGCGTCATCACGGCCGCGCCGACGCCCGACAACGTGCTGCCGCTGATCGAACGGCACCGCATCAGCGCGTTCTTTGCGCCGCCGACGGTCTGGATCGGGCTGCTGCGCTCGCCGCTGTTCGAGCAGTGCGACCTGTCCTGCCTGCGCAAGGGCTACTACGGCGCGTCGATCATGCCGGTCGCCGTGATGCGCGAGCTGAGCGAGCGGCTGCCGCACATGCGGCTGTGGAATTTCTACGGCCAGACCGAGATCGCGCCACTCGCGACCGTGCTCAAGCCCGAGGACCAGCTGCGCAAGCCCGGCTCGGCCGGGCGCCCGGCGCTCAACGTCGAGACGCGCGTCGTCGACGGCGCGATGAACGACGTCGCGCCGGGCGAGGTCGGCGAGATCGTGCACCGCTCGCCGCAACTGCTGCAGGGCTACTTCAACGACCCCGAGCGCACCGCGGCGGCGTTCGCCGGCGGCTGGTTCCACTCGGGCGACCTCGCGACGATCGACGACGAGGGCTACATCACCGTCGTCGACCGCAAGAAGGACATGATCAAGACCGGCGGCGAGAACGTCGCCAGCCGCGAAGTGGAGGAGGCGCTGTACCGGCTCGATGCGATCAGCGAGGTCGCCGTCGTCGGCCTGCCGCACCCGCGCTGGATCGAGGCCGTCACCGCCGTCGTCGTCGCCAAGGCCGGCCGCACGCTGACCGAGGCCGATGTGCTGGCCCACGCACAGACGCAACTCGCGGCCTTCAAGTGCCCGAAGGCCGTCGTCTTCGTCGACAGCCTGCCGAAGAACCCGAGCGGCAAGCTGTTGAAGCGCGAGTTGCGGCAGCGCTTCGCGGGCCGGTACCAGGACGATTGAAGCGGGCAGCGAGTTAGCGCCTGCCGCCCGCCGAGCGACTGCTACGCTTCGCGCGGCATGCGGTCGCGTCGAATGCGCAAAACGAGCAGACCGACGCCGCCCAGCATCAGCGCCACCGTCGCCGGCTCGGGCACCGCGGCGAGCACGACATTGTCGAGGTAGTCGGTGTCGGGTCCTGTCTGATACTCAGCGCGAATGTGGAGCAGATTCAGGCTGCCGAGAGCCGACTGGATCTGCTCGTCGGTGGCCACCGCGCCACCCAACGTACCCACGTGCCAGTCGCCCGCCATCAACGAGACGCTGTAGTGCGTCCAGGCGTCGAAGGCAGGATTCTCGGCGGTGCTCATGACGAGGGTCAGGCCGCCGCCACCGAGAATCACATCGGCGGCATCGAACGGGTTGGGGCCGCCGCTGATGTGCTGCTTGAGGTCGAAGCTCAGGGTCTGGCCGAACGACATTGATTGGTTGCCAAGGAACTTCGCCGGCGCGACAAAGTATGTGACACCGCCAATAACGGCGTCGACGATCTGAATATTGCCGTCAGGATTGCCGCCGGTCGGCAGCCATGTAACCGGGGCGCCGGTGTAGTCGCCCATCGCGCTCCAACCATCCGCGTCGGTGTCAAATGTGCTGCTGGCGCCGGCCTGCGCAGCCAGCGGCGACACAGCGAATGCCAGCGCCGCACCAAGTGCCGCGGTGAACCGATCAAGGTGTACGTGGATCATGGTCTCCTCCATTCATGTTGAAGGGCAGCAACGAATTCAGATGCGCAGGATCAGAATATCGACCGCTTCTACTGCCGCAACCCCCTAGATCTAGGGACCGGCACAGCCCAGCCACGATGGCCGAGGTGCCGTACCGCGACCTCGCTGCGAAGCCGAACGGCCGGGCAGGGACGATTGCAAAGTTCGGCTGGTTCTCGTTGACCGGCCCTCGCCGGCATCGACGAGGCCGCGCGTTGCGGAATGGACCGCAGTCCGCTTGTGCTTTCGGCGCGCGTCTTGGACCTCAGCTCAAGCCGGCTTCGACCGCCGCGATGCGGGCCTGCTGCACGGCCTGGCCGACCGCCGGGCCGCGCAGGCCCCGCGCGAGCGCGGCTTCGGCGACCGCGCCGGCGTCGCAGCCTTGCGCGAGGCCGAGCACGTGCAGCAGCCGTGCGCGCTGCGGGTAGGCGGCATCCTCGAAGCCGTGCCGGCCGCGGGCGTCGCACTCGCAGGCGAGGAGGATTTCTTCGAAGCGCTGCGGCTTGCGAAACGCGTCGCAGCGTTCGAGCAGGCGCACCAGCGCGGCGGCGCCGAACTCGCCGCTGCGGTGGATGTTGCCGTGCTCGCGGGCGACGACGACGGCGAGTTCGCGGCATGCCGTCGGCACGCGCCAGCGTTCGCACAGCGCGTGCGTCAGGCGCACGCTGCGCTGCTCGTGGCCGACGTGGCGCGGCCACTCGTCGGCCGGCGTCGTGCCCTTGCCGAGGTCGTGGCACAGGCAGGCGAAGCGCACCGCGAGCGGCGCGGCCAGCCGTGCCGCCATGTCGAGCACGAGCATCAGGTGGACGCCGGTGTCGACCTCCGCGTGGTAGTCGGCGCGCTGCGGCACGCCCCACAGGCGGTCGACCTCGGGCAGCAGACGCACGAGCGCGCCGCAGTCGCGCAGCACGCCGAACATGCGCGACGGCCGCGGCTCCATCAGGCCGCGCGACAACTCCTGCCAGACGCGCTCGGCGACGAGCGCGTCGACGTCGCCGCCCTCGACCATCCGGCGCGCGAGCGCCAATGTTTCGTCGGCGACGCTGAAGTCGGCAAAGCGCGCCGCGAAGCGCGCCAGACGCAGGATGCGCACCGGGTCCTCGCCGAACGCGCTGCTCACGTGGCGCAGCACGCGCGCAGTGAGGTCGCGCGCGCCGCCGAAGGGATCGATCAGGCGGCCGGCCTCGTCCTGCGCCATCGCATTGATCGTCAGGTCGCGGCGCGACAGATCCTGCTCGAGCGTCACGTCGGGCGCGGCGTGGAATGCGAAGCCGTGGTAGCCGGGCGCCGTCTTGCGCTCGGTGCGTGCGAGGGCGACCTCCTCCTTCGTCTGCGGGTGCAGGAAGACGGGGAAGTCGCGGCCGACCGGCAGGTAGCCGGCGTCGATCAGTTCCTGCGGCGTCGCGCCGACGACGACCCAGTCGCGGTCGGTCACCGGCAGGCCGAGCAGCCCATCGCGCACCGCACCGCCGACGAGGTAGGTTTGCATGACGCCGCAGTCTATCGGCGCGCTGCCGCGGCGGCCCGAGTCATTCGTAGCGCAACGCGTCGATCGGCAGCATCGATGCCGCGCGGCGCGCCGGATAGAAGCCGAAGAAGACGCCGACCGCCGCCGCGAAGCCGGCCGCAAGCGCGATCGCGCTGCCGTCGAGCACGACCTGCCAGCCGGCGAATGCGGCGACGGCCCAGGTCGAAGCTGCACCGACGACGATGCCGATCGCGCCGCCCGCCAGGCTCATCGTCACCGCCTCGACGAGGAACTGCAGCAGGATGTCGATGCCACGCGCGCCGACCGCCATGCGAAGGCCGATCTCGCGCGTGCGCTCGGTGACGCTGACGAGCATGATGTTCATGATGCCGATGCCGCCGACGACGAGGCTGACGCCGGCGACGGCGGC
>JBDHSE010000030.1:0-15249 GCA_039807955.1 Ideonella sp.
GTAGAAGATGCAGCGCGTGTCCTGGCACAGGTTGCCGCCGAGCGTCGCCGACGCGCGGTGCGTCGGCCCGGCGACGAGGCCGGCGGCGCGCGCCAGCGCCGGCCAGCCGGCGCGCAGGCGTTCGTCGCCGGCCAGCGTCGCGAGCGTGACCGACGCGCCCAGGCGCAGGCTGCCGTCGGTGCGGAACTCGATCGCGTCGAGGCCGGGAATCGCACTCAGGTCGACGAGCGCCGGGGGCTCGCCGAGGCCGCGGCGCAGGTTGGGCAGCAGGTCGGTGCCGCCGGCGATCGGCCGCGCACCCGCCTCGGCGAGGGCGCGAACGGCGTCGTCGATCGACGACGGACGGACGAGGCGAAGTTCGTGCAATGCGTTCATGCGGCCACCCTGGCGTCGAGCTTTTCGATGATCCGGTCAGGGCTGAGCGGGAACTCGTCGCACAGCACGCCGCTTGCCTCGTGGACCGCCTCGCGCAGCGCCGGCAGGAAGCCGGCGAGCATGCCTTCCGAGGCCTCCTTCGCGCCGAACGGGCCGTTCGGGTCCATGCTCTCGACGATGATGACCTCGATGTCGGGGCTTTCGACCATCGTCGGCACGCGGTAGTCGAGCAGGTTGCCGTGCAGCATGCGGCCGTCCTCGTACTGCGTCTGCTCGGACAGCGCCTGGCCCATGCCCATCCAGATGCCGCCCTGGGTCTGGCCCTCGACGGCGAGCGGGTTGAGCGCGCGGCCGACGTCGACCGCGACCCAGACCTTGTGCGCCGTGACCTTGCCGGTGATCTCGTCGACCGAGGCCTCGACGATCTGCGCCGCGTAGCAAAAGCCCATCGTCGCGCCGATCGCGCTGCCGCGGATCTTCTTGTCGCCCTGGAACTCGATCGGGCAGGTGTAGGTGCCCTTCACGGTGACGGCGCCGGTATCGACCATCGCCGCGCGCACCGTATCGATCCAGCTCAGGCCGCGGTCGGTGCCGACGACGAAGAAGGCCTCGTCGCGCACTTCGATGTCGTCCGGGGAGGCTTCGAGACGGTTGGCCGCCGCCTTCACCATCAGCGTCTTCAGCTCGGTGGCCGCGGCGATCGTCGCGCGCCCGACCATGAAGGTCACGCGCGACGAATAGCTGCCGTTGTCCTTCGGCGTCACCGCGCTGTCGGCCGACACGACGCGGATGCGCGGCAGCGCCGTCTGCAGCACCTCGGCGGCGCACTGTGCGGCCATCGTGTTCGAGCCCTGGCCGATGTCGGCGGCGCCGGTGAGGAGCGTCACCCCGCCGTCGAAGTCGAGCCGCAGATGGACGGTGGCGTGCGGCTCGCCGGTCCAGTGCTTCGGCGTGGACGTGCCGGAGACGAAGTGCGAGCAGGCGAGGCCCAGGCCGCGGCCTTCGGGCATGTGGCCCTTGCGCTCGTTCCAGCCGGCCGCCGCCTTCACCTTCTCGAGGCACTCGGGCATGCCGTAGCTGAGCACGTTTTGCGCGTACATCGTGCGGTACGGGATCTGCGGCAAGAGGTTCTTCTGCCGCACGGCGAGCGCGTCGAGGCCGAGTTCCTCGGCCATGTCGGTCAGCAGCGCCTCGAACGCGGCGCGCGTGTCGACCGTGCCATGCCCGCGCATCGCGCCGCACGGCGGCAGGTTGGTGTAGACGCGCCAGGCGTCGTGCTTGATCGCCGGGATGTCGTAGATGCCGTGCATCAGCGCCCCGGTGTAGAGGATCGTGATGATGCCGTAGCCGGCGTAGGCGCCGCCGGCCTGCGTCGCCTCGAGGGCGAGAGCGGTGATGCGGCCGTCGCGCTTGAGACCCATCTTCATCTTCACCAGCGTCCAGGGCCTTCCGCGGTGCGCGATGAAGGTCTCCTCGCGCGTCTGCAGCAGGCGCACCGCGCTGCGCGCGCGGTGCGCGAGCAGCGCGGCGATGATCTCGAAGTGCAGGCACTCGGTGCGCGCGCCGAAGCCGCCGCCGAGGAAGGGCTTGATGACGCGCACCTGCGACTCGGCGATCTGCAGGCAGGCGGCAACCTTCAGGTGCACGTAGTACGGCACCTGCGTCGTCGTGTGCAGCGTCACGCCGTCGCGCTCGATGTCGTATTCGGCGAGCGTCGAGTTCAGTTCCATGTGCGCCTGGTTGACCTCGGCGAAGGTGAAGGTCTTCTCGCGCACCAGGTCGGCGCTCTCGAAGCCGGCCGCGGTGTCGCCGAACTCGGCGTGCACCTCGCGCAGGATGTTGTTCGGCTTCTCGTCGTGGATCGCGACGGCGCCGGCCTTCATCGCCGCCTTCGCCGTGTAGTAGGCCGGCAGCAGTTCGTACTCGACGTGGATCGCCGCCAGCGCGCGCTCGGCCGTCGCCTCGTCGACGGCGGCGACGGCGGCGACCGGGTCGCCGCGGTAGCGCACCTTGGCGCGGGCGAGCGGAAACTCGTTCTCGGCGATCGGCAGCACGCCGTAGGGCACCGGCGTGTCGTCGCCGGTGCACACCGCGTAGACGCCCGGCAGCGCGCAGGCGGCGGTGGTGTCGACCGCGACGATGCGCGCGTGCGCATGCGGACTGCGCAGGATGCGCCCGACGAGCGCGTTGGGCGCGGGGATGTCGGCGGTGTACTTCGCGCGTCCGGTGACCTTGTCGACGCCGTCGATGAGCGGGGTGCGAACGCCGATCGAGCCGGCGCGTTTCGTGTAGATGTTCATCGCGCTCCCCCGTGGCCGGCCGCGGCCTGCACCGACTCGACGATCTTCACGTAGCCGGTGCAGCGGCACAGGTTGCCCGCCATCGCGGCCCGGATCTCCTCGGCCGAAGGTTCGGCGTTGTGGCGCAGCAGCCCTTCGGCGGCCATCACCATGCCGGGCGTGCAGTAGCCGCACTGCGCACCGAGGCTCTCGTGAAACGCCTGCTGCAGGCGCGACAGCCGACCGCCGTGCGCGAGGCCCTCGACGGTCTCGATGCGCCGGCCTTCGACCTGCGCCGCGAGCGTCGAGCAGGCAAGCCGCGGCACGTCGTCGACGAGCACGGTGCAGGCGCCGCACTCGCCGCCGTCGCAGCCCTGCTTGGTGCCGGTCAGCTGCAGCTTGTCGCGCAGCACCTCGAGCAGCAGCGCGCCGTCGTGGATCGCGACATCGTGCTCGCGGCCGTTGACGTTCAGACTCAACAATCGTTTGGACATTTCAAGCTCCTTTGGGACGCAGGTCGCGAACGCGCACGGCCTTGCCTTGTGATCTGGGAACCTCGCCCGGCGCCAGCACGCGCACGGTGGTCGTGATGCCGACGAGCGACTTGACGTGCTGGCGCACGTCGCCGGCGATCGAGGCGAAGCGCGCCGCGGCGACGCCCGGCTCGGCCTCGACCTCGATCGTCACCTCGTCCAGACGCCCGGCGCGCTCGACGATGAGTTGGTAGTGCGGCGCAAGGCCGGGGCGGCCGACGAGCACCGACTCGATCTGCGACGGATAGATGTTGACGCCGCGGATGATCAGCATGTCGTCGCTGCGCCCGGCGACGCGCAGCAGCCGCAGGTGGCTGCGCCCGCAGGCGCAGCGCTCGGTCGTGATGCGGGTGATGTCGCGCGTGCGGTAGCGCAGCATCGGCAGCGCCTGCTTGGTCAGCGTCGTGATGACGAGCTCGCCGGCCTCGCCCTCGGGCAGCGGCACGCCGGTCTCGGGGTCGATGACCTCGAACAGGAAGTGGTCCTCCCAGCCGTGCAGGCCGTCCTGCTGCTCGCACTCGACGGCCACCCCCGGGCCCATCACTTCCGACAGGCCGTAGTTGTCGATCGCGCGCACGCCGATGCGGGCCTCGATTTCGGCGCGCATCGCCTCGCTCCACGGCTCGGCGCCGAACAGGCCGACGCGCAGCGAACTCTTCGTCAGGTCCACCCCCTGCTGCTCGGCGAGTTCGGCGATCGCGAGCGCATAGCTCGGCGTCGCACACAGCACGCGCGGCTTGAAGTCGGTGATCAGCGCGATTTGGCGCTCGGTCGATCCGCCCGATACCGGCACGACGACGGCGCCGAGCCGCTCGGCGCCGTAGTGCGTGCCGAGGCCGCCGGTGAAGAGGCCGTAGCCGTAGGCGTTGTGGACGATGTCGCCGCGGCGCGCGCCGGCGCAATGCAGCGTGCGCGCCATGACGTCGGCCCAGGTCGACAGGTCGTCGGCGCTGTAGCCGACGACGGTCGGCTTGCCGGTCGTCCCCGACGAGGCGTGGACCCGCGCCAGACTCTCGACCGGCAGCGCGAAGAGGCCGAACGGATAGTGGTCGCGCAGATCGGCCTTGGTCGTGAACGGCAGGCGCTGCACGTCGGCCAGGCTGCGCAGGTCCTCGGCGCGCACCGCCGCCGCGTTGAGGCGGGCGCGGTGCAGCGGCACGTTCTCCGCCGCGTGGCGCACCGTCGCGCGCAGCCGGTCGAGCTGCAGCGCGGCAAGCTGCTCGCGCGGCATGGTCTCGATCTGCGGCGCGTGAAACGCGTCGCTCCTCGCGAGCGCGTCGATCACGGACCAGGTGACGGCGCCCACGATACCCCCTTCCCCGCCTCAGACGCGCACGCCGCGCACCGGCAGACGCTTGAGCGCGAAGCCCTGGTTGTAGGCAGCCCGCGTGACGAGCACGAACTTCACCCACGCGCCGGCGCCCCAGGCGAGCAGACCGCCGGCGACCTCGAACGGCGCGACATTCCAGCCGGCGGGCGACGTGAGAAGCACGACGACGATGAAGAGCGGAACGATCGTCCCGAGCACGAGCAGCCAGCGCCCCGCGCCGGCGAGCGCCTCGTCGGCCTTCTTCACGATGTGGCCCTTCAACCGGCGCCGGTACACGACCCAGACGATCTGGCGCACGACGACGAGCAGCGCGAAGAGGCCCAGCATCGCCGCCGACCGCATGCCGTGCCACGGCGTCGCCGCGACCCACAGCGCGAAGCCTTCGGCGAGGCCGGTCGATGCGATCAGCACCCCGGTCCACGGCTCGCGCCACGCCGGGATGCCGCGCGCCGCCGGCAGCATGCGGCTCTGGCAGTACAGGTAGGCGAGCGCGAGGACGACGACCGCCGGCAGCCAGCCCGGCGACAGGAACGCCGTCACCGCGCCGACCGGAAACAGGAACAGGCCGACGAAGCCCTCGCGTGACATCCACGAGGTGCGCGGGTTGATGAAGACGTTGACGGCGCGCAGCGGCCGGCCGATCTCGGCCCAGACGCACAGCAGGCCGAAGCCGACGAGCGCGAGCCCGACGAGCAGCATCACCGTCAGCGTGAGGCCGGTCGGGCCGCCGGCGGCGGTCGCGATCAGCAGCCCGGTGCCGGCGCCGCCGCCGATGAAGTTGCCGGCGGCGCGCGCGTCCCAGTGCGCCTGGTGCCAGGGGTTGGGGCCGAAGCTCATGATTCGCCCTCCTCCTTGCTGTCCCACAGGTAGTGCATGTTCGGCCCGGTGCCGAGCTCCTCGTGCATCAGGAAGCTCTGGTTCTCGACGAGCAGTTTCGAGACGTTGCTCTCGGGGTCGTCGCTGTCGCCGAAGGTCAGCACCTGCGCGATGCAGGCGTTGACGCAGGCCGGCGTCGCCTCCGGGTCGACGCCCGGCGTGAGCCCCTTCTCGAGACCGGCGTCGATGCGGTCGACGCAGAACGTGCACTTGGTCGCGACGTTCAGGCGCGATTCGTCCCAGCGCTCCTTCTCGTTCTCGGTCGGCTCGCCGTAGGCAAACGTCGCGCGCGAGGTCTTGTAGCGCGCCTGGTACGGGCAGGCGACGGCGCAGTACGCGCAGCCGATGCACAGGTCGTAGTCGATCGTGACGATGCCGTCGGGGCGCTTCTTCGTCGCCGTCGTCGGGCACACGTACATGCACGGCGGCTCGTCGCAGTGCTGGCAGCCGGTCGGCACGAAGACGCGCTGCACGTTCGGGTACTCGCCGAACTCCATGTCGAGGACGCGGCGCCACTGCACGTCGGGCGGCGTCGCGTTGGTGTGTTTGCACGACGCCGTGCAGGTCTGACAGCCGACGCAGCGGCGCAGGTCGGCAACCATCGCCCATTTCGTCATGCTGCCCTCCGCATCGCAACGCGAACGAGGTCAGCACCCGAGCCGGTCGCGTCGGTCAGGTCCATCGACATCTCGGCGAGCGAGTTCAGGCTCGGCATGCCGAAGTCCTTGGCGAGCGGCGTCTCCCAGTGGTCGAACTGGCCGATCAAGAGCAGCGTGTCGGGCCGGATGCCGTGGCGCAGCACGACGCGGCCCTTGGTCGAGCGCCTAGGCGTCGACAGCTCGACCGTGTCGCCCTCCTCGACGCCGATCCTCTCGGCGGCGCGCGGATTCATGATGACGCCGTTGTGGCCGGCGACGTTGAGCGAGACCTCGCGGATCATCTGGATGCCGACGTTGCCGCCCCAGGCGTACTGCATGCTGCGCGCGGTGACGAGCCAGAACGGGAAGTCCTCGGCCTTGCCGCCGAGCGTGACGACGCTTTGTTCCCACAAGCCGGGGAAGTCCTTCCACGGCGGCAGCGCCTGGTACTCGGCGAGCTGCTTGTCCCACCAGTGCATGTCGTTCTCGTGCAGGCGGCGGCCGAGTTCCTCGCCGACGCGCTTCAGCCGCTCCTGGTAGGGCATCTCGTAGCGCACCCCGCGCTCGACCATCGTCGGGTACAGATACCACTGGTCGCGCGGGAACGGGCGGGTCTTGAAACCGTGCTCCTTCCACCACTCGAGGCCGAGCACCTCGGCGCCGTCGGTCAGTTCGGCGCTCGCCGCCTTGCAGGCGGCGTCCCAGATCGCGTCGCGGCTGTGCGCGACCTTCGGGTCGAGCGAGAAGTCGCCGAACTCGGTGTCGAGCCTGACGCCGCAGGTGCCGCGGTTGATCGCCGCGTTGTACTTCTCGAGCAGCCCGCAGCGCTCGGCCAGCTCGGTGCAGATGTCGCTGAAGTCACGCGCCTTGCCGCGCGCCTCGACGATCGGCTGGCGCAGCGCGAAGCCTTCGTGGTCCCAGAACTGCTCCTGGTACTTCGTCGCCGCGAGGCGCAGCAGCTGCAGCCCCTCGAGGTCGGTCGCGTCGGGCAGCAGGATGTCGGCGAAGTGGTTGCTCTCGTCGCGCGTATAGGCGAAGGCGACGACGAACGGGAAGCGCGCGATCTTGGCGCCGATCGCCTTCGTGTCCCAGAACGAGATCGACGGGTTGGTGCGGTAGACGAACCAGACGTCGGGCGGCTCGACCTTGGGCAGCCCCTTGGGCGTGTTGTCGAGGAACATCCACGAGAAGTGGGTCGGGCCCAGCGCCTGCGCCCAGGCGTTGTTGCCGGTCAGCGGCACCATCGTCTTGTAGGCGTTGCGGATGTTGGGCTTGGCCGACCACTGCTCCTTCGAGGTCGGGTTGAACGGATAGTCGAGCAGCCCGTCGGTTCCGAGGCGCACGCTCTCGTGGCGCCCGGACATCGGCCGCACGAGGCGCACCGTCGTGCCGATCGTGCCGCCGGGGACTTCGAGCGCGCCGACGAGTGTCGCGAGCAGCGTGCGCGCCCAGCAGCATTCGTAGCCGCCCCAGCCGTTGTTGACGGTCTTGCCCAGCGTCACCGCGACCGGGCGAAACGGCATCGTCTGGCCGTTGATCTCGACCGTCTGGCCGATGCAGGCGTGGTCCAGGTACTCGTTGGCGACGGTGCGCATCGTCGCCGCGGGAACGTCGCAGATGCGCTCGGCCCATTCGGGCGAATACGGCGCCATGTGCGCGACGAGCTTGTCGAACGCGGTCTGGCCTTCGAGCGCGCCGTCGGCAAGGACGTCGCCGTCGGCGCCGATCTCGACCGCATCGACCGTCACGCTCGCGCTCAGGGCCTCGCGGATGCCCGGCGCGTCGTGCAGCGCGGCGCGCCCGGCGGCCTCGTCCCAGACGAGGGGCTTGCGCGTCTCGCGGTCGCGCAGGTAGTAGCCGTGCGCGCCGACGAGGTAGGGCGAGCTGGTGCGCCGCGCGAGGTGCTCGAGGTCGAGCTTGTCGCGCGAGGCCTCGTGCAGCATGACGTGGATCAGCGCGTAGAGGAAGGCGGCGTCGGTCTTGGGCCTGATCGGCACCCACTGCGCCGAACAGGCGCCGGTGATCGACAGGTGCGGCTCGACCTGGACCCGCTTCATGCCGCGGATGCGCGCGTTCGAATGGCGCCAGACGCCGACCACGCCGCCCGCGGCTTCGATGTTGTTGCCGCACGAGATCAGGTAGTTGCAGCTCGGCGTGTCGGCGGCGACGATGAAGGCGCGGTGCCACAGCTCGCCGTAGAGGTGCTCGGAGTGATAGCACTTGACGCCCTGCCCCGAGCCGAAGCCCATGTCGACCGGCCCCCACGCCGCGAGGAACGCCGGGAAGGTGCCCATGTAGAACTGCGGCGTGCCGCCGCCGCCGAAGCTCGCCGCGACGCGCGGATAGCCCGACGCGTCGAGCAGGCCCTCGGCGCGGATCGCGTTGAGCTTGTCGGCGATCGCCGTCATCGCCTCGTCCCAGCTGATCTCGACGAAGCCGGGCTCCTCGTCGCGGCCCTTCTTCGGATTCGTGCGCTTCATCGGCGCCAGGATCCGGTTCGGGTTGTAGGTCTTCTGCACGAGGCCGTAGGCCCTGACGCAGACCTTGCCGCCGCCGGGGTGCACCTCGGCGGCGCAGAAGTTGGGCTCGACCTCGGTGGCGACGCCGTCCTCGACCTTAACCGTCAGCAGGTCAGGGCCGGCAACGCACTGGTAGCAGTAGGTCGGAACGCGCTTGGCAGCGCTCGCAGTCTTCATCGCTCGTATCTCCTGGGCGGCATGGAAACCAACCTCACCATGCGCGCGCAGGCCGCGACTTCTGCGCCGACGCCACGAGGCGCGGCGAGGTCCATCCGCCATTGTCGATGAAGGGTAGAAACCGGCCGCGAAGCATGGGCCGGGCACCGTCGCGGCCGTCGAATCCGGCCCGCGGCTGAGCGTCGTTCGCCCCATCGCGTGCCGCCTGCAGGGAGACCGTGTGTTCGAGATCGGCCTGGCAGGTGGGATTCATCACGCTTCCTTTGCTTCGTTGTGCCTTGCCGATCTGGTCAGAGCGGGCACTGTGGGGCTAGAATCCGCCCCCAAATCCTATTCTGGTACCAGAATACTGGTATCGGTTTGATCTGGACCAAGCTTTTGCCTAAACCCGAATCTCCACCCCCGCCGGCCGAACCGACGCGGCGGCGCGCGCCGCGCGCCGCGGCCGACTTCGGCGCGCTCAACGCGGTCGAAGTGCGCGCCGCGCGGCGTGCCGATCTCGACGCGGTCGTCGCGCTCGACGCCAAGGTCACGGGCATCGAGAAGCGCGCCTACTGGCAGCGCATCTACCGGCGCTACGGCATCGCGGTCGGCGGCGACCAGCGCTACTTCCTCGTCGCCGTCGCCGAGGGTCGCGTCATCGGCTTCATGATCGGCGAGGTGCGCGACTGGGAGTTCGGCTCGCCGCCGTGCGGCTGGGTGTTCGCGATCGACGTCGATCCGCAGGCCCGCCAGCGCGGCATCGGCACGCTGCTGCTCGAGGCGATGAGCGCGCGTTTCCGGCGCGCCGGCGTGCGCCAGTTGCGCACGCTCTTGTCGCGCGAGAACACGCTGATCCTGTCGTTCTTCCGCAGCCAGGGGATGATGGCCGGCGCGCTGATCCCGCTCGAGATGGAGCTTGCGCCGGCGCCGGGCGCGACGGTCGCGCGCATCAGATGATCCTGGAGCCGGCAGTTGGACGGGTCCGAGCGGGCCGTCATCGGGTGCGGTGGCAAGGCGCGAACCGCAGCGACAGCACCCGCTGTCGCGAGGATTCGCAACGCTGCCAGCGTGCCCGAGGGCGGCTCGATCGGGCCCGTAGCGTCGTCACCCAGGCGATCGTGACGACGAAAGTCTGCGAGCCTGGGCTTGCCCAACGCGAACGAGGCGGTCAACTGCCGGGTCCAGGATGAAGCTTCAGGTCAACACGATGCTCGCGCTGTACAGCGTGATCGAGTTCGCCGCCGACCCGAACCGCCACATCCCGGCCGCCGAGATCGCCGACAAGTACGAGGTCTCGCCGCACCACCTGGCGAAGGTGCTCGCCGAGCTGGTGCGCGCCGACATCGTCGAATCGGTGCGCGGCGTCGGCGGCGGCTACCGCTTCTCGGCCAACGCGCGGCGCCTGACGCTGATGGACGTGATCCAGCTGTTCGAGGACTTCGCGACGCCCGCGTCGGCGCGCGGCGATACGCACGAGCCGACGGCGGTCGATCGCGCGCTCGACGTCGTGCTCGGCGAGATCGACCAGATCGCGAAGGCGACTTTCAGCTCGATCACGCTGGCGACGATGCTGCAGCTCGTCGCGCGGCAGAAGAACGAAGGCGCTTGATACCAAACCGCGTTCAACGGATTCGATATGCTCCCTCTCCCACTTGTTGGAGAGGGTTGGGGTGAGGGCGATGCGGGCCGCGCCCACCCTCACCCCAGCCCTCTCCCGCCCAGCGTGAGAGGGGGCAAGACAGGCCACCGCGTTCCTGGACAGCTAAACGCGAACCGATATGAGACGGCCCGCGCCGCGCGCAGGCGCCTGCCGCGGCCTTCGGTCTACGCCTGCGCGGCCGGCTCCGGCGCGGCGCGTTGCTGCAGGCGGCCCCACTCGACGTCGACTTCGGCCTGCAGCTCGGCGATCTGCGACGGGTCGAGGTGGGCGTAGCGCTTCTGCTCGGCGAGGTAGCTCCCGATGCCGCCTTGCGCATCGCGCTTGCCGGCGTTGATGCGGTAGCGCACGCCGTCCTCGATCTCGAACAGCGGAAAGACCGCCGCCTCGACCGCCTTGCGCGCGGTGCGCACCGCGGCGTCGTCGGCGACGCCCCAGCCGGGCAGGCAGGGGACGAGGATGATGAGGACCTTGGTGCCGCGAATCTTCTTCGCCTTGTCGAACTTCGCGCGCAGGTCGTTCAGGTGCGACGGGCTCGCGGTGGCGATGTAGGGGATGCGGTGCGCGGCGAGGATTTCGATGATGTTCTTCTTGCGCGTCGTCTTGCCTGCGGGCGTGCTGCCGGTGACGGCGCCGAGCGGCGTCGACGAGCTTTTCTGCCCGCCGGTGTTCATGTAGCCCTCGTTGTCGAAGCAGACGTAGAGGATGTCCTCGTTGCGCTCGGCGGCCGACGACAGCGCCTGCAGGCCGATGTCGTAGGTGCCGCCGTCGCCGACGAAGCAGAACACCGTCGTCTCCGGCTTGCCGCGGGCGACGAGCGCGCGCTTGATGCCGCTTGCCGACGCCGCCGCCGATTCGAGCGTCGTGTGCAGCATCGGCACCTTGACCGACGAGATCGGGTGCCCGCCGCAGATCATCGCCGAGCACGACGGCGCGACGACGCCGATCGCGTCGTCGCCGATCGCGTTGAGGATCACGCGCATCGAAAGCGGCTCGCTGCAGCCGGGGCAGGCGACGTGCCCCGAATTGAACATGCCGTTGTCCTCGTAATCGATGTACGACATTGGTCACTCCATCCAGACCGGGCCGTTCTCGGCCGGCCGGTCGCGAAACTCGGCGACGAGTCTGCGGATCCGCGCCGGCGAGACGTTGACACCGCCGACGCCGGCCAGCACGCCGTGCACGCGCGGCGCGCCGTCCATGCCGAAGAGCACGCTCTTCAACTCCTGGTGCAGCACGCCGCCGGTGCCGGGCGAGTAGTTGCGGTCGAGCACGATCGCGCACGGCACGCCGGCGAGCGCCTCGCGCAGCATCGCCGCCGGCAGCGGGCGAAAGAGCCGCAGCTTGAGCAAGCCGGCGTCGATGCCCTCGTCGCGCAGCGCATCGACCGCGTCGCGCGCCGTGCCAGCCATCGATCCCATCGTGACGAGGACGACGCTCGCGCCTTCCGTGCGGTAGTGCTCGACGAGGTCGTAGCTGCGGCCGGTGAGTTCGCACCAGAGCCGCCCCGCCTCCTGCATCAGCCCCGGCACGCGCGCCATCGCGGCATCGAGGTCGACCCGCGAGCGGCGCCAGTTCTCCTGGTTGGCCGGCGCGCCGAACGACAGCGACAACGCGTTGTCGAGCGAGAACTCGGCCTCGAACGGCGGCAGGAAGGCGTCGGCCGTCTCCTGCGACGGCACGTTGACCGGCTCCATCGCATGCGAGACGTAGAACGCGTCGTGGCTGAGCATCGCCGGCACGCGCGCCTCCTCGGCGACGCGAAAGAGCTGCAGCACGGTGTCGAGCGACTCCTGCGGGCTTTCGCTGTAGACCTGGATCCAGCCGGTGTCGCGCTGCGCCAGGCTGTCGGTCTGGTCGGGCCAGAAGCCCCACGGCGCGGCGGGCGTGCGGTTGACGTTGCACATCACGATCGCGGTGCGCGCGCCGGAGGCGTAGTGCAGCAGCTCGTGCATCAGCATCAGCCCCTGCGACGAGGTCGCGGTGAAGACGCGCGCGCCGGTCGCCGACGCCGCGATGCAGGCCGACATCGCCGAGTGTTCGGATTCGGGCGTCAGCAGCTCGGTCTTCAGCCGCCCCTCGCTGTGCAGTTCGGTGATGCGCTCGAGGATCGGCGTCTGCGGCGTGATCGGATAGACCGGGACCACGTCCGGCCGCGCGAGCATCACGGCGTTGGAGACGGCGTGGTTGCCGCTGAGCAGCACGACACTCGGATTCTTCGTCATGGCGCTGTCCTTCAGATCATGGCTTCGGCGTGCATCGTCACCGAGCCGGTCGGGCACTCCTCGACGCACAGCCCGCAGCCCTTGCAGTAGTCGTACTTGACCGCGTAGCCGGTCTCGGTCTTCTCGATCGCGATGTCGGGGCAGTAGTAGTAGCAGTTGTCGCAGTGGGTGCAGGTGCCGCAGCTGAAGCAGCGCTGCGCCTCGGCGAGCGCCTCCTGCGCCGACAGCACGCGCTGCACTTCGCCGAAGCCCTGCAGGCGTTCGTCGACCGTCACCGTCGCCGCCTCGTTGCGATCGGCGGCGGGGTAGTAGTGGGTGTTGATGTCCTTGAACGGCACCGTCGCGCCGACGTCGAAGCCTTCGCCCGCCGCCTCGCCCGAGACGTAGCGCGCGATCTCGATCGCCGCCTGCTTGCCCATGCCGACCGCCTCGGTGACGAAGCGGTCCATGCTCGCGACGTCGCCGCCGGCGAAGATGCCGTCGGCGCTCGTGCGCCAGGCGCGGTCGGTGCCGAGCAGGCGGCCCGCGGCGCCGATCAGCCCGCTCCAGCGCGCGACGTCGGCGTCCTGCCCGATCGAAGGCACGATCGCGTCGGCGGCGAGCGTGAAGGCCGAGCCGTCGATAGCGGTGACGCTGAACTCGCCGCGCTTCGCGCCGGGCTCGAAGGCGACGCGAACGCAATCGAGCGCCAGACCCGCGTTGCCTGCCTGCGCCTGGCGCAGCATCGCGCCGCAGACGAAGCGCACGCCCTCCTCGATCACCTCGTCGACCTCGACGCGCTGCGCCGGCAGCCTCGCCTCGGGTTCGAGCGCAAGCACCGTGACCTCCTTGCCCAGGCGGCGCGCGGTTCGCGCAACGTCCATCGCCGCGCTGCCGCCGCCGATGACGACGATGCGCGGCCCGCAGGGAACCGGGCTGCCGGAGTTGGCCGCGGCGAGGAAATCGGCACTGTCGATCAGCCAGGGCTTGTCGTAGTCGAGCCCCGGCAGACGCTTGCCGAGCGACGCGCCGGTCGCGAGATAGACCGCGTCGTGCGTCGCGCGCAGCGCCGCGAGCGCCTCGCTGCCCTCGACCGCATGGCCAAGGTGGAGTTCGATGCCGAGGTCGACGATGCGGCCGATCTCGCCGTCGAGCACCGCCTTGTCGAGCCGGTAGTCGGGGATGCCGTAGCGCAGCAGGCCGCCGAGCATCGGCCTGGATTCGTAGAGCGCGACCTGGATCCCGCGGCGGCGCAACTGGTACGCCGCCGACAGCCCCGCCGGCCCGCCGCCGACGATCGCGACGCGTTCGCTGCGCTCCTGGGCCGGCCGCTCGAAGCGCCAGCCTTCGGCGAGCGCGGTGTCGCCGGCAACCCGCTCGAGCGCACAGATGCTGACCGCCTCGTCGTGGAACTGGCGGTTGCACGCGCTCTCGCAGGGGTGGTGGCAGATGCGCCCGGCGATCGCCGGGAACGGGTTGTTGTCGACCAGCACCTCCCAGGCGCGGCGCGGGTTGTCGTCGCGCAGCTCGCCAATCCACTCGGCGATGCGGCCGTTGACGGGGCAGGCGGCAAGGCACGGCGCGGGCGTCGTGTGGTACTGCGGCGCGGCGGTGCGCCAGGTGCCGGTCTTGCGAACGAGCGACGATCGCGTCGTCCACAGCGACGGCGAAACCGTCGGCATCGAAGCTTGGCTCATCGCGGCGCCTCCTCAGTTGACAGCGGCTTCGACGGCGCCGCGCGCGACGTCGAAGGCGTGGCGGCACGCCGCGAGGTTCTCGTCCTTCCGGCCCGGCGCCGTCTGCACGATGACCTCGCACAGCGTCTCGAGGCGCGGCGCGTCGACGATGCCGGCGAGCGCGCCGAGCAGCGCCGAGTTGACGAACCTGCCGACGCCGAACCGGGTCGCGATCTGCAGGCCGTCGACCGGGAAGATGCGGTAGTCGCCGAGGTGCTCGAACGCCTCCGCCGGCTTGGCGGTGTTGACGACGATCCTCGTCTCGCGGTCGGCGACCTTCAGCAACTCGGCGTCGAGCAGCGAGCTGTCGAAGCACAGCACGGCGCTCGCGCGCTCGATGTTGCAGCGCACCCGCACCGGCTTGTCGTCGACCCGGATCGACGACGCGACCGGCCCGCCGCGCCGGGCGCCGCCGTAGGTGGCGAAGCTCTGCACCTGCAGGCCCTCGGCGAAGAAGGCCTGCGCGAGCTGGTTGCCCGCCGTCTGCGCGCCCTGCCCGCCGCGGCCGACGATCACGATTTCATGCCTCATCGGCGTACTCCAGATATCACACGCGGATTCACTGTTTGGTTCCGGTCGTCGAACGCTTCTTGCGCGCCCGCCGAGGCGCCCGCGCGTGTCCACGGCGGCAGCAAGGGATCGTACAAACGCCCACCCGAGGGGGCTTGATCCACATCAGCGATCGGGAACGCGGACGCGGCGCGCCGCGATTCATACCGGTTCGCGTTCAACCGTCCAGGAACGCGGAGGCCTGTCTTGCCCCCTCTCCCGCTGGGCGGGAGAGGGCTGGGGTGAGGGTCGGCGCGGCCACATCGCCCTCACCCCCACCCTCTCCCACAAGTGGGAGAGGGAGCATATCCAATCCATTGAACCTATTTTCCTCAGTTAGCCCGTCGCTGCGGCGGCGTGTGGCGTCGCGCGTGGCTGCTTGCAAGCCAGCATT